>JAEZOG010000211.1 GCA_023414155.1 Cyanobacteria bacterium OH_CFB_184
AGAATTTAAAAAATTTCTTGGGAAATCGGCTTTTTTTGATTTCTGTTTTGATATAGAAAAATTTGACTACAAAAATTTTAAATTAAAATTTTTATTGTATATCCACGAAAGTAATAAATGTAAACTAGTTCAAATATTAAAAGACAAACCTAAAATTAAAAATGTTTTAGTCGAAAAGTTTAAAAAATTATCAGCAAAAGATTTATCAAAAAACGAATACGAAAACATAAAAAACATATTTGTTGAGATTATTTAAATTATATATGTACGTATAAGTATACTTTTAGAATGATTAAAAAATGCGAACAAAGTGTTCGTAAAAGTTAGTATTTGTATTTTAAAATATTCGTAAATTATATAAAATTTTAAGGTTATAAATTAAAAACGGACTAGGTAAATCTCAAACAGAGAATTTTGGTAAAATTTGGCATTGAAATTTAGAGAATTCATATTAAATAAATTCTCTTTTATTTCTACCTAGCCCTAAAGCCCGCTCAGTGCGGTATTTTCTTAACGAAAAAACGGACTAGCTTACTATCTTAAAATTAAATGGTGGAGACGGTGAGAGTCGAACTCACGTCCAGAATGGATATACATAAACGTCTACGAGTGTAGGTGCTTTTATCTCATCTTTAATAAGGAAAACAGCCAGAACCTAACTTAAAGATAAAGCAGTTTTAAGCGATACGCGCTTTGAGAAAAGTCTTAATATGGTTGATTCTCATCCCCATACTGCATCTTGCATAATTTACCCTATTAAACGGCAAGCTGGCCTAATAGAGTGGGCATAGTTCAGTCTGTCGAACTAAGCAGCTAGAGCGTGAGCTCTAGGAGCAAAATTGCCTACGATAACATTGTTGTTAGCGTTTATTTTAAGTTTGCTCGTTGATAACTCAGAACAGCGCTGAGACCCGCAGTTTAGATACATCGATCACACTGTCAAATCCAAAACGTCCCCATATTTAATTTTCAATGTTCGTATATAGATTATAACAGTGTTATAACAATATTTCAAACCCTAAGGTAACTTTATATTATTTTGTAAACTATACTAAAGTATTAGTTCTCATGGGTTATATTTTAGTATCATTTGTGCTATAACATTTATAATCAAGAATTTTATATAATAGAAACAGACAAAAAAACATTGGAGGACAATTATGTCAGTCGGTTCATTCGTATTTATGTTACACAGTCACCTTCCTTACTATAGAAAAGCCGGTATGTGGCCTTTCGGGGAAGAAAACCTATATGAATGTATGTGTGAAACATACGTTCCATTGCTTAACGCAATTTCTGAACTATATGAAGAAGAAGGCATTAAAGCTAAACTTACAGTTGGGATAACACCAATTCTTGCAGAACAATTAAATGACGATCACCTCAAAGAAGGTTTTATTGAATATTTAGACTCAAGAATAAAAGCAGTATCAGGCGATCTTGAAAGATACCCTGATCCGAATGTTGCGCACTCTCAACATTTGAAATATCTTGCTAAATATTACTTTGATTGGTTTAACCACCTTAAAGATTGTTTTATCAACAAATACAACAAAGATTTGATTGGTGCATTCAGAAAATATCAAGATTTAGGTTGTATAGAGATCACTACATCAGGCGCAACTCACGGTTTTTCTCCGCTGCTTTGCACAGATGCAAACTTAAACGCACAATTCAAGATTGGTTCAGACACTACTGAACGTTTATTCGGCAAAAAAGCTAAAGGTGCTTGGTTACCAGAATGCGCATACAGACAAGGGTATGAATACACTTGTAAAGACGGTGAGTGCAGATGGAGACCTGCTATCGAAGTTACGCTTCAAAATAACGAAATCGAGTACTTCTTTACAGAATCTCACGTTATTGAAGGCGGAAATTCAATCGGTAACAGACGTGTAATTGGTGTTTATGGAAACATCGAATACATTCCTCTTCCAGAAAGAGAATCAACAGGTTATGACACATTCTCTGCTTATTGGTTGCCAGATGCGCAAGTAGCTGTTATGGGTAGAAACGACAGAGCTGGATTCCAAGTATGGTCAGCTGCTGACGGTTACCCGGGTGATGGTTGCTTCAGAGAATTCCACAAAAAAGATGATAAATCAGGTATGCATTACTGGAGAATTACTTCTCCAAATACAGATTTAGGCGACAAAATGCTTTACGATCCAGTATTAGCAATGTCTCAAATCAACTTAAACTCTGATCACTACACAACATTGATTTACCACATACTAAACGACTATAAACTTGCAAACAACAAAGAAGGTTTAGTAATGGTATCATTTGATACAGAATTATTCGGACACTGGTGGTTTGAAGGCGTTGAATTTATTAAACAAGTTATTAAAAAATTCAGCCAATACTTACCTGAAGTTGAAAGACTTACAGCTGCAGAATACTTAGAAAAACACCCACCAACAGAAGCTATTCAAATACCTGAAAGCTCTTGGGGTGCAGGCGGACACTTCCACGTATGGCAAAACCACTTAACTGAGTGGATGTGGCCAATCATTCACGGTTGTGAGAAAAGAATGTCTGATATAGCTCACAAGTTTGAGAATTTACCTGAAGACAAAGTATTACAAAGAGCATTAAATCAATTAGCAAGAGAAAACTTGTTATTACAAAGTTCTGACTGGCCATTCCTTATCACAACATGGCAAGCAAAAGACTATGCAACAGACAGGTTTAACGAGCACGTTGAAAGATTTGAAGCTATTGCTGATATGATAGACGCTGGAAATATTGATGAAGCTAAACTTCAAGAAATTGAATCAATCGATAATTGTTTCCCAACAATCGATTACAGAGTTTATCTTCCTGTATCACCAGGTTTAATACCACAACAAGAACCAAGATTAGCTCCGTTATACAACAACGATTAATCTTGAGCTTATAAATACAAATAGCATCAGTGTTTAATAGCCTGATGCTATTTTTTTATAACAAAACCTTGTACGTCTTTTTCTATATTCAAAGTATCCATAATACTGTTTGACAGTTCGGCTGCTGTATTTGCCGAATAGAACTTGCCGTAAGTCATCATTGAAACGCATTTTAACTGATTGTTTGCATCTTCATCATCGATATTAAAGGCTATTACATAAATTTTTATATCATCACGATAACGCAT
>JAEZOG010000223.1 GCA_023414155.1 Cyanobacteria bacterium OH_CFB_184
TTTCAAAGAAATAAATGAAAGACAGGATAAAGAAGTACTTTTAAGAATAAAAGCATCATTGTCAAACCTTGAAATAAACGGGCCAAATACTCTCATTGCAGTAACTCCAGATGGAACAATGTTTACAACTTGTGACTCAAAAAAACTAAGACCAGTTGTAATCGGGCACACAGAAGATACTGTTGTAATCACCTCAGAAGTAACAGGTATAAACGACATCCTCCCAGATAGAAACATCGAAGCAGACATATACCCTAACGAAAGGGAAATGGTTGTTATCGGAAATGATTTAAAGGTTGAAAGATGGCACCAGTAAAAGCAAACGATATATCTAAAGATGATTTAATGTGGCAAATAGAGTACAACACGGAAAGATGTACTCTTTGCGGAAAATGTACAGCGGCTTGCACCTTTGGAGCAATAAAACCTTCAGTTGAAAAAAGAAGAAAAATATATAGCGAAGGCCCTGTTCCAAGCCCAAAAACAAAAATGATAGCAGAACCTGTAATAAAACAAATTGTGAAAATTGATCAGAACTGCGTGGGTTGCGGAATTTGCAAAAGAGTTTGCCCAAATGAAGCGATTAAGCCTGTTTATAATAAAGACCATAGGATAAATGTCAAATATAGAGCCGAAAATGCTGACTCTCCTAAAAGAGGTGGAAGAACAAACCTTCATACAGAAGGAAGAACTCTAGATAAAATCAAAATCGGCCGTATCTCTCAAATGACAGACCCTTCTTTAGATGCGCAAAGACATACTTTCGATATTCTTTCGCCTTTTGGAAGAATTTTACCACCTGAAGAACTTCCATTTAATATTGAGAATGGTGAATTATCAATAGCAAAAAGAGTTCCAACCACAAACTGGATATACCCTATAATAATTGGAGATATGTCTATTGGGGCATTATCAACAAGAATGTGGGAAGCTATGGCTATTGCAACAGCCTACTTGAACGAAGTAGCCGGATTACCCGTCAGAATGTGCTCAGGAGAAGGCGGAGTTCCTATTAAGCTTTTAACTTCAAGATATGTAAAATATATGATCTTACAGATTGCATCAGGTCACTTTGGCTGGAACAGAATTATAAATGCAATGCCAAATATGATTGAAGACCCTGCAGGTATCTTAATAAAAATCGGACAAGGTGCTAAACCAGGAGATGGCGGATTATTACTTGCAAAAAAAGTAGCAAGACACATCCAAGAAATAAGAGGCGTACCAAAAGCAGACCTTCTATCTCCACCTAACCATCAGGGATTATATTCTATTGAAGAAAGCGTTCAAAAAATGTTTTTATCTATGAATGCGGCATTTAAATTTAGAGTTCCAGTTGCAATCAAAGTAGCAGCTTCAGTTACAAGTGTTTCTGTTTATAACAACTTACTTAGAGATCCATATGATATAGTCGGCGGATTCTTCTTAGATGGTATAGCAGGTGGTACAGGCGCTGCCCATGAAATTTCATTGGATCATACAGGACATCCGATTGTTTCAAGATTAAGAGATTGTTATCTAGCTGCGGTTCACCAGGGTAAACAAAGCCAAATTCCATTATGGGCAGGCGGCGGGCTTGGAATGTACGGCAACTTAGCTGCAGATGCATTTAAAATGATGTGCTTAGGCGCAAACGGGGTATTTACCGGGAAACTTATTCTTCAGATGGCTGGTTGCGTCGGAAACGACTTTGGCAAATGTAACGCTTGCAATACTGGTCTTTGCCCTGTCGGAATAACAACTCAAAACCCGGTTCTGGTGGAAAGATTAGACGTAGATAAAGCAGCTGAGAACATTGTTAATTACTTCTTAGCTACAAATACAGAGCTAAAAAAATTACTGGCTCCTATCGGAAACAGCACTCTACCGGTTGGAAGATCAGATGCATTGATCACAGTTGACAAACACGTAGCTGCAAGGCTGCAAATACAGCACGTATGCTAATTCTAGGAATATAAAATGACAAAAATAGCAGTTATAGACACGTTAATAGATGAAAAACGAATTTCTACACAAGAACTTCTTCAAACCATTTATGAAAAAATGGAAGAAGGTTACAGTGAATTTGAGATAAATGCTGCAGGTCAACACGATATCGGTGGTCCGCTTTGGTCAAAAGATGGTAAAGAATTAGTTTTTAAAGTAAAAAACCCAGGGCAAAGAGTCGGTTCGATGGGTATGCCCGGAACAAAAATCATCGTCGAAGGATCTGCTCCTGCTGATGCTGGCTGGCTAAATGCCGGTGCTGAAATCACAATAAAAGGTGATGGCGGAGACACAACGGCTCACTGCGCCGCGAGCGGAAAAATATTCATTGGAGGAAGAGTCGGCACAAGATCAGGCGCCTTGATGAAATATGACCCTAAATTTAAAGCTCCTGAATTTTGGGTGCTTAAAAATACAGGTTCCTTCAGTTTTGAATTTATGGGTGGCGGTACTGCTGTCGTTTGCGGCTGGGGATGCGAAGAATTTGAGTCAATATTAGGTTCTCGCTCTTGCGTCGGAATGGTCGGCGGAACAATCTATGTGAGAGGACCTGTAAAAGATATATCAAGCGAGGTCTTTATTGTAGATCTTGATGAATCAGACAAAGAATTTTTATCAAACGGATTAAATGAATTCTTAGAAAAAATTGATAAAAAAGATATAATAAACGAACTGACAAACTGGAGCCAATGGTCGAAACTTGTTCCTAAAATATACAGCGAAAGAGAAGCAGAATCATTAATCTCGATTAAAGATTTCAGAGAAAATCATTGGGTAGAAAAAGGCATTTTTGCAGATATATACAAAGATGATTTTAACGTTTCAGCACTTGTTTCTAAAGGAAAAGGAAGATTAAGAACTCCGACCTGGGAAAACCATAACAATCTTGCACCTTGTGAAAGCGGATGCCCACTTGGAATTCCTACCCAAAAAAGAATTAATTTGTTAAAGAACGATAAACTACAAGAAGCACTTGAGCTTGTACTTAAATACACCCCGTTCCCCGCTTCTGTATGTGGAAACGTCTGCCCGAATTTATGTATGGAACAGTGTAACAGAGAACTTGTAGATGAAAAAATAAAAGTTGGAGAACTCGGTGCATTATCTAAAGATGTTTCTGTAAACAAAACTCCGATTACAAAATCTGAAAAAATAGCTATTATTGGCTCAGGTTCAGCTGGTATATCTTGTG
>JAEZOG010000233.1 GCA_023414155.1 Cyanobacteria bacterium OH_CFB_184
GGAATTGTCTTTTTTATATTATTTGTTTCGATAGGTTTATTAATATTTTTCTTTAGAAAAAAACTTAAAGTTAATGAAGAAGAAAGATCAAAAATAGAAAATATAGATAATTCGAAAACAATAACAAACAAAAAGCTTATGTACAGATCATTAACTGTGTTGTCACTTGTAATAATAGGCTTTGTAACTCATGATATTACACATATAGAATCTTATTTAATTGCTATGATCGGGGCAAGTTTTCTTATGATTTTTGAAAAGCCTGAGAAAATACTTCCTCACGTAGAATGGAACACTATATTTTTCTTTATAGGATTATTCATTATAATCGGTGGTTTAGAGGCCTCAGGTGGCATAGAAATATTAGCGCAATGGCTCCTAACAGTTACAAAAGGGAATGAATCAGCCACAGCGATGATAATTCTTTGGGCATCAGGCATTTTATCAGGGATTATAGACAATATCCCCTATACAGCTACAATGGCGCCCTTGATATACCAAATTCAGCTGGTAGAAGGTGCACAATACGCCCATCCATTATGGTGGTGTTTATCACTAGGGGCTTGTCTTGGTGGGAACATGACTTTAATCGGAGCAGCTGCAAACGTTATAGTTTCAGAAACTGCAACTGCTGCAGGTCATAAAATTTCTTTCATGAAATTTTTCAAATATGGGTCTATAATAACAATAGTATCTTTAATAATGAGCTCAATTTATATTTATTTTAGATTTTTAATTAACAAATAAGGAAAGAACTTTGGCAATATTTTCAGATGACGATAACAAGATAGAAAAAAGTAAAAACAGAGAAGAAATAACTTCTCAAAAAATAGACTACGATATGTCTTTTGAAAACAACATCAGACCTAAAACTTTTGACGAGTATCTAGGTCAAAGTTCTATTAAATCAACACTAAAAATCTCGATAGAAGCAGCAAAAAGAAGAGAATTACCAATCGATCACTTGTTGTTTTACGGACCTCCCGGCTTGGGAAAAACAACACTAGCAGGTGTTATTGCAAACGAAATGGGCTCAAGTATAAAAATAACTTCAGCTCCAGCTCTTGAAAGACCAAGAGATATTATCGGGATACTTATGTCACTAAAAGGTGGAGAAGTCCTGTTTATCGATGAAATACACAGACTTAATAAAATTGCAGAAGAAATACTCTACCCTGCAATGGAAGACTTTTACCTGGATATGAACACAGGCAAAGGTCAAAGTGTAAAAACTCTTAGGGTTCCAGTTCCAAAATTTACTTTAATCGGCGCTACAACAAAAGCAGGCGCACTCTCAGGCCCACTAAGAGATAGATTCGGCATAATACATAGATTAGAGTTCTATAATACAGAAGAACTTACTGAAGTTGTTTTAAGAACTGCAAAAATACTAGATATTCAAATATCTATCGAAGGAGCAAAAGCAATTGCCAGAAGATCAAGAGGCACTCCAAGAATAGCAAACAGACTTATTAAAAGAGTAAGCGATTACGCATTAGTTAAATTCGATGGAAAAATTGATGAAGTTATTGCAAATGAAGCGCTAGACACTTTAAAAATAGACAAATACGGCTTAGATAACACCGATAGAAGCCTTATGAAACTAATCGTCGAGAAATACGACGGAGGACCTGTTGGTATAGAAACTCTATCTGCCGCACTTGGTGAAGATTCAAAAACAATTGAAGATGTTTATGAACCATACCTGCTTCAAGAAGGTTTTATTCAAAGAACTCCAAGAGGCAGAAAAATAACTTCTTTTGCTTGCAAATGCTTGGGATACAAGCATATAAATCTTCAACAAAACTTGTTTGAAGAAGTAAATTAATCTATTTTTATCTTGAAAACAGCCTTTTTAACAGAAGTTTGTTCACCAACTGCAATCGATGGCATATGAGCATCTTGCGGGAAGAATATAAAGAATTTATCAGGTGTAGCAGTTAGAAATTCAACTTCTCCGATTAAAAATTCAATATCTTTTTCTTCATCATAAAACGAATATTGTTGAGTATATTGAATTGGGCAGTATCCGATTTTTTCAGTGCCTGAAATTAGAATTTGAACATCAATATATTTTTTATGTGCTTCAGGTTTAGCAGTCTCTTCTAGCTTTGTTGTGTACTCTTGAACAGATAAATACACATTGTTTCCATCTATTTCATGCCTGCCGACTTCAAGATTTTCAAGCAAGTTGTTCAACAAAAAATTGTTAACAATTTCAAATCTTTTATGTAATTTTACATATTCTTTGAAGTTTACTAAGTTATCTAAAATCATTGCAGTTCTCCTCTTGAAAGTATTTTAAGCATTCTAATTTAAATTCAAAAAATTTACAATTGTTAAATGTTTTTTTACAAATAGGCAATATTAAAACTAAAAAATACTTTATTAATGTAAGTCTAGGTGAGGAAAATAAATGAACGAACGAGAATTAAACACTATTATGGGGGTTATTTCAGATCCAGAGAAAAACGTTTATGATCTGAAAGACAGAAAAAATGTAGAAGAAATTCAGAGAATAATTAGAATATTTGATATTTCTCATGAACAAGAAATTAAACACAAATTATTTTCTATTAAAAATTTAGCAACATTTAAGTTAGTACTAAGCAACAATTAACGAACAGGTTTATAAGCTTGAGGATAACTATAATCCTCTTTAAAACCTATTGAACGATACATTTTTACAGCAGGGTAATTATCAGTATCTACTGAAGCATTAATTTCTATTAATGGAAGACCTTTGTTAAACGCTGAATTAATGATATTTTCAGTACAAGTTTTAAGAAGAAGCTTACTGAATCCTCTTGCTCTATACTTCTTATCAACTGCAACTAATGGAAGATTAGCTATTTTTTGATTAGTTAGATTTGCAAAGCAGAACCCGACCGGTTTATCTTTGTAAAGAAGCACTTTTGTTTCTTGAGCAAGAAATTCACCGTAAATACCTTTTGTTATTTTCTCTATAATGTCAGCTGTACCGTTTAAAGACTTGAATCTTGTATCAAACAACGCATCAGTTTTGTCTTTAAATGAACTATGAATGATTTCAATTGCTTTATCGTAATATATAGAATTCCAATCAGTTATTGAGAATGGTTCTTCTAACTTAGGAAGCTCTAAATTCTTTAGAATTTTGATACTATTGATATTTGATAGCGAAAATCTAACTACAGAATGTCCGATAAGCTTAAATCCGTAGTGAGTTATTTCTCTTACAAAATCTGCTTGTTTGCCTAGCATTGGGTACACTGTAACTTTTTCGTGAGAAATATCTTTGGTTAATTCTATAAACTTCTCTATCAATAAGCGTCTTTTGTGATTGATATTTTCATCACCCACACAATGGATTATATTTAATTCTAATGCTTCTGAGATAACTGTCGTATAAGCTAAAAATGCTGTAGGAATATTATCTTCCATCAATACTAAACACTTAATCAGCTCATCTTTGACTGAAGCGACAAAATCATCATAGCTAAGCGGTTCTAGTTCAAATTTATAATCTTCAAAAGCTTTTTGTCTAAAGTCGTTGTATACTCCATTAAAAATCATATAATGATTTTCATTATATTCTTCGACTGAATAGATTAAAATATTTGCCATTCGTGAACTCCAGCTTATAGACTAATTAAATGTTCCATTTTTTCTGCTTTGGTTGTTATGTATTTTTCGTTATAAGAATTGATTTCGCACTTTAGTGCAACTCTTTCAACGATTTCTAAACCATAACCATTTAAAGCAATAATTTTTTTAGGGTTATTTGTTATAAGTTTAAACTTTGTATAACCGATATCTAAAAGGATTTGAGCACCAATACCATAGTTTCTCAAGTCAGGCTCAAAACCAAGTGATACATTTGCTTCAATAGTGTCCTGTCCTTTTTCTTGAAGGTTATAGGCTTTTATCTTATTAACTAAACCTATTCCTCTGCCTTCGTGACCTCTGATATAGATAACTGCGCCTCTTCCGTAATCATTGATTGCAAGAAGTGCATCTTCCAATTGTGAACGGCAATCGCATCTTAAACTATGGAAAACATCTCCTGTTAAACATTCGCTGTGCATTCTTACAAGAGGGATTTTATCACTTCCATCGTCTTTTATTATGGCGATTTGATCTTCGCCTGAAAGATGATTTATGTATCCATAAACCTTAAATTCACCAAACTGAGTCGGCATATTTGCAATAGCTTCACGTTTTACAAATTTTTCTTTTGAAAGTCTATATTTGATTAACTGTGCAGATGTTATGAATTTCAAATTATGTTTTTTAGCAAAAATCATCAAATCATTGCGTCTTGCCATTGTGCCATCTTCATTTAATATTTCACAGATTACAGCAGCTGGATTAAGACCTGCTGCTTTCATCAAATCAACAGAAGCCTCAGTGTGACCAACTCTTTCAAGCACCCCACCTTTTTTTGCGATAAGAGGGAATATATGACCCGGTTTTCTAAAGTCTTCAGAAGAAGCATCATCTTTGATTGCAACTTGTATTGTTTTAGCTCTATCAAAAGAAGATATACCAGTTGTTACACCATATTTTGGATCAGCATCAATAGACTGAGTGAATGCTGTTTTCTTAGAATCGGTATTATTTTCGACCATTTCGGTCAAATCAAGAGAAGCAGCTTTTTCAGGGGTGATGGTTAAGCAGACTAAACCTCTGCAATTTTTCACCATAAAGTTGATATCTTCTGCGGTTACTTTTTCTGCAGCAATTATGACATCGCCTTCATTTTCACGATCCTCGTCATCAGCGACGATAACCATTTTTCCTAATTTTAAATCTTCTATTGCCTCTTCAATTGTATTGAATTGGACTTCAATATCACTATCAAACATCTTTATATAAAACCATTCTCTTTTAATAAATTTTCGTCGATTTTACCATCTTTGCTAGTATCATTATTGTTCAATAATAAAATTTTTTCAACATATTTGCCGATAATATCGGTTTCAATGTTAACTAAATCGCCAATTTTTAACTCTGATAAATTTGTTTCTTGAATGGTGATAGGAATTATAGTCACAGAAAATATTTTATCTTTTATATCAGATATTGTTAAGCTAATGCCATTAATAGCGACACTGCCTTTATATACCATATATTTTTCAAAAGGACCTTGTATTTCAAAAGAAAGTTTCTTTGAAAACCCTTCATCAGATACAGAAATGTACTTGGCGATACAATCAATGTGGCCGCTGACAAGATGACCGTCTAATCTTTGATTAAGTGTCAACGCTCTTTCAAGATTAACTTTTTTACCGCTTTTTACAGAAGAAAAAGTCGTTACTTTTAAGGTTTCTTGAGATAGTTCAGTTGTGAAGCAATTACTACCAATAGAAACAACGCTTTGACATACACCGTCAACGCAAATGCTGTCGCCTATTTTTACATCGCCTAATATTTTTTTGCAAGAAATAGTTAAAACGCAACCTGAAGAGGATGTATTGATGCCTGTAATTATGCCTGTTTCTTCGATTAAACCTGTAAACATAAAGATACTTTATCATAAAATATCCTCCATTTAAACCGTATTGCTTGTAAAACTACATAAAAGATAATAAAATAATATTGAAGGAGCTATGATGGCAATAGCATATTTATGTCTAGGTTCTAACATTGAGAATAGGGTAACATTCATACAACAAGCGACAGGTTTGCTTGTTGAGTCTGAACACGTAAAAATAATAAGAAGTTCGACTATTTATGAAACTGAGCCCTGGGGAAATAAAGATCAAAAATGGTTCTTAAATGCAGTAATTGAGGTCAAAACAAAATTATCTCCACAAGAATTATTGGATTTATGCCTTGATGTTGAAACAAAACTTGGAAGAACAAGAGACGAGAATACAAAGTGGGGAGCTCGAAACATAGATATAGATATCCTTCTTTACAATGAAGACATCATCAGAGAAGATAATCTGACTATTCCACACAAGCATATGCACGAAAGAGCTTTTGTACTCGTGCCTTTACTAGAGCTTATTCCAGATTATATTCACCCTGTAAAAAACAAGTCGCTCATCGACTTGTACGAAGAAATAGAATGCCCGGAAGACATCTACTTATATGGAACAAGATTTGAAGCAGAATAAAGAAAAAATAGCGATAATAGGAGCAGGTCCCGCCGGCTCACTTGCAGCTATATTTCTCGCACAAACTAAAAAGTTTGATGTGACTCTTTTCGATGCAAAAGAACCACTATCGACTCTATTACCGACAGGTGGCGGAAGATGCAATATAACTTACTTTGAAACTGACTACACAGAACTTGTAAAACACTATCCTAGAGGAGAAAAGTTCTTATTATCTATATTTTCAAAATTCAATTCTTTAGACACGATTCAAGTTTTTGAAGAAATGGGAATAAGCACCTTTGTGCAAGAAGACTCAAGAGTTTTTCCTGTATGTGAAAGTTCAAAAGAAGTCGCTTCAATACTTAGATACCTTCTAAAAAAATACAAAATCAACTTAATAAAAGAAAATGTTGAAGAATTATCTTATGAAAACAATATGTTTCTGTTAAGTACTAAAAGCCACAAGCACAAGTACTTCCATAAAACAATTATATCGACTGGGGGCAAGGGTTCAGGGTTTGAACTTGCAAGAAAACTCGGACATAAAATAATTGACCTTAAAGCAGCACTAACACCACTAAAAATTTCGGATGAAAGGTTTTATTCTTTATCTGGGCTAACGCTTGAAGATGTTGAAGTAAAAGCTTTTTATAAAGGCAAAGAAGTCTCTAAAACATACGGAAATATCCTATTCACTCATAAAGCATTGTCTGGACCTGCAATCTACAGGATATCATCACTTTGCGCCTATCAAGAATATAATAAAAATAATCCGCTAACTCTTAAAATAAAAATTTCAAATCTAACTGAAGATGAGTTGAACCTGTATATAAAAGAAACAATTGAGTTGCATCCAAAGAAAAATCTGAAAAATGTTTTTTCGAAAATTGCACCAAAAAGCCTTATAGAAGTAATTTTGAACATAAATAATATTGATCCTGAAAAAGAAATTACCCATCTATCAAAAAATGAGAGAAATTTTATAATTAAAAATCTGCTTGAGTTTGAACTTCACGCTATAGACAAAATCCAAGGTGAAGAAATAGTTACTGCAGGCGGGATTTGCCTAGATGAAATAAACAGTAAAAATATGGAATCCAAAATCAAAAAAGGATTATATTTCTGCGGTGAAGTAATAAATGTAGACGGATATACAGGTGGTTTCAACCTGCAAAACTGTTGGTCTACAGCATTTGTTTGCGCTGAAGGTATAAGCGAAAATTTTTAATTTTTATTTAGCAACTCTCAAATAATCAACAATCGAAAGTAGTGTTTTTACCTCTATAATGATTTTTTTCCACTTTTCATAATCCAATAAAGTTTGATATATATGTGGGGGTTCAAAAAAATCACGATCTGTATAAATTGCAAGCACAAGTTCGTCTTCATGAAAACAACAATTTATATCTATTGGAAATAGAGAATTTATTTTAGTCAGAAATTCAAAAAACTCAGGTGTAAGTTGCAATCCTGCTTCAGCTTTATTATTTGTAAAACACCTATAATTACTAACGCCTGATATCGTTATTGGGTCTATTTCATAAAAATTTGAAGTTGAATCGTTAAAGTGATTATTATTAATCACCATAGTATGTCCAGTATAATTTTTATTTAATTTAAAACTACACAAAAGTCCATTAAATAAATCATAAGATCGTTTTCTACGTGAATAATAAAGTCTTAATTCTGCAAAGCGTGTTTCAATACCATTAACTGTAGCAACAAGCATATCGCCATACTCTATTTTATTATAACGCTTGGGAAAAATATTATATGCATCTATTTGAAAACGACTTATCTTTTCTTCTACATAATTAAAATCACCACAATAATTGAGAACTTTATTAACTAACATTTTTTTTATATTTTTTTTATAAGATTTAGGATAACTAAAAAAGATCACAAAAGAGTTTACACCGAGCATGATGAGAAATATACGTAAGAATGTATTTAATTCTTCATCTCCATAAGCTATGTATGTCTCAATCAAATAGAAGGCGCCAATATACAAGGCAATTAAGATAGGAATCCCTATAAGACAGGCTAATTTAAATTTATTAAAACAGTTAATTCTATATGCTTCTGCATTATGTATCATAGGTACAATTTCAGTATCATAAAATCTGCTAAAATCTTCATCTTGATATGAAGCTAGACCTATATTTTCCATAAACTGTCCTTTCAAGAATTAAGTTAAATTTATATTAAAAATTATCTGTCTCTCAATTTAGACAATAGTCTTAGGATTTCGATGTACAACCACAAGATAGTTACTAATAATCCAAATGCTCCATACCATTCAAATGTTTTGGGCATAAATTGAGCTGCACCTTGTTCTATGAAATCAAAATCTATTATTAAATTTAAACTTGCTAATCCAACAACCAGTATACTAAAACCAATACTGATAGGACTTGATGAATAGATTAAACCAAGATTAATATGAAAACCCCACGATAAAATGATTCCGATAAGGTAAAAAATCATTACAGATATTGTTGCAGTTATAATTGTGCCTCTGAATTTTTCAGTAGCTCTAATTACTCCGGCCTTATATAAAAGAGCCATTGTAAAAACTGCAAGAAAAGTCAAAGCAACTGCTTGAATAACTATCCCTGGAAACTTTGCATTCAAAAATGAAGAAAATCCGCCGAGCAGAGCACCCTGCGCAAAAGCATATACAGGAGCAAGAGTTGGAGCCAAGTTTTTCTTGAAAATAATAACCATAGCAACAACTAACCCGACTACAAATCCAGCAATAGTCATAAAGTTGACTTTATCGACATAACCCATTAAATATTGATACCAAACGACCCCGCCAGACATAGCCATAATACCAAAGAGCATTAATAATTTGTTTAACGTTCCTTGAATTGTCATTGGTGCTTCAGTTGCTACAATTACATCATCTGTGTAATGTGAAAAAACGGGGTTTTTGCTGTCCATATCTAATCTCCTTTTAACTAGTAAATTATATCATATTTTGTAAAAAATTATATAAAATATCAGTTGTAAATCAAATATGGTTATGTGATAATCCTCTAGTAGATGATTTTTACAAACAAAAGGAGATAAAAATGCCGACATTTATTGAAGATGTAAAAGCAAGACAAATTTTAGATTCAAGAGGTAATCCAACTGTTGAAGTTGACGTTAAACTTTCATGCGGAGTAGTAGGTAGAGCTGCAGTTCCATCAGGAGCTTCTACTGGTATGTATGAAGCTATCGAATTAAGAGATGGCGATAACTCTATGTACTGCGGAAAAAGCGTACTTCAAGCAGTAGACAACGTAAATACATTAATCGCACCTGAACTAATCGGTGAAGATGCGTCAAACCAATACGAAATAGACAGCTTAATGCTTCGTTTAGACGGAACACACAACAAAAGCAAATTAGGTGCTAACGCTATCCTTGGTGTATCTTTAGCAGTTGCTAAAGCTTGTTCATTAGCTTATGAAACACCATTATACAGATATCTTGGCGGTATCAACGCTACAACATTACCAGTACCGATGATGAACATCATCAATGGTGGTGCTCACGCTGATAACAACATCGACTTCCAAGAATTCATGATCGCTCCAGTTGGTGCTGAAAGCTTCCAAGAAGCTATCAGAATGGGTACAGAAGTATTCCACTCACTTAAAAAAGTTCTTAGCGAAAAAGGACTAGCTACTTCAGTTGGTGACGAAGGCGGATTCGCTCCTAACCTTGGTTCTAACGAAGAAGGTATCGAAGTTATTTTAACAGCTATCAAAAATGCTGGTTATACAACTGAACAAATCAAAATTTGTTTAGACGTTGCTTCATCTGAATTTTATAAAGATGGCAACTATGTACTTGAAGGCGAAGGCGGAAAAACTCTTTCTAGCGCAGAAATGGTTGACTTCTTAGCTGGATGGGTAGAAAAATATCCAATCATTTCTATCGAAGACGGTATGGCTGAAGAAGATTGGAACGGATGGAAATTACTTACTGAAAGACTTGGCGAATGCTGTCAATTAGTTGGTGATGATTTATTCGTTACAAACACTGAAAGATTAGCTAGAGGTATCGCTCAAGATACAGCTAACTCAATCCTAATCAAAGTTAACCAAATCGGTACTTTATCAGAAACTTTAGCAGCAATCAACATGGCTCATGAAGCTAACTATTCAGCAATTTCTTCACACAGATCAGGTGAAACTGAAGATACTTTCATCGCTGATTTAGCCGTAGCTACAAATTGCGGACAAATCAAAACAGGTTCTGCTTCAAGATCTGACAGAATTGCAAAATACAACCAATTAATCAGAATTGAACAAGAATTAGGTTCTGCTGCAAGATACCCTGGTTTAAAAGCTTTCAAAGGCCAATCAGGTAAAAAATCATCTTGTTGTTGTGGTTGCTAATTAACCAAACATAAACGATTTAAAACAGCTTCAGGTTTCTGAGGCTGTTTTTTTACGCACTCTTTGTAGTATAATCAAACAGCAGATAGGAGAAAAAGATGTACGATATAGGGATAATTGGAGCCGGACCTGCAGGATACAGCGCAGCTATTAGAGCAGCTCAATACGGTTTAAAAGTTGTTTTGTTTGAAAAAAAAGATATTGGCGGAACTTGCTTAAACCGAGGTTGCATCCCAACTAAATCAATGCTTCATTCAGTTGAAGTGTTTGAAACTATTTTATCTGCTTCTAAAAACGGTATAACTGCAGAAAATGTTTCTTATGATTATTCAAAAATATACCAAAGAAAAAATACTATCACTGACAAAATTAAAAAGTCGCTAACCCAACTTATTTCAGGATACGGAATTGAAATTATAAATGAAGAAGCTGTTATATTAAGTGAAAACAAAATCAGCACACTTAACTATGAATATGAATGCAAAAATATAATCATAGCAAGTGGAGCAGAACCTAACAAAATCAAGTTTGAAGGGAACTACAGCGAAGATTTGGTTATGGATTCAGATGACATTTTAAGCAAAGATAATATAGCTGAAAATATATTAATCGTTGGTTCTGGAGCAATTGGTATTGAATGGACAAGAATTTTTTCAGGATTAAACAAAAAAGTTACTCTTGTTGAAATCGCAGAAAAACTTATACCTCTTGCCGACAACGAAATTTCAACCAGAGTTGAAAGAATTTTTAAAAGAAACAGAATCCAATTCTACACAAATACATCAATCCAAAAAATTGAAGATAAAACGGTAACTTTTACAAATGGCAAAGAACTGGATGTTGACTGCATCCTTCTTGCAACAGGCAGAAACGCGGTTAGACTAAATCATAACGATTTTGAAAAAACTATTTCTGCTGAAAAATATATTAATACTGACAAAAATTTTAAAACAAATTACGAAAACATATACGCAATTGGTGATATAAATGGTGTTTCAATGCTTGCTCACAGCGCAATTCACCAAGCTGTTGAAGTTATTGAACACATAAAAAACAACACGGAAAGTGAATTTAACAAACTTATGGTGCCTTCTGTCATATATGGTTCACCTGAAATCGCATGGATAGGCAAAACAGAAGAACAACTAATTGAAGAAGGTATTGAATACAAAAAATCGTCCTTCCCGATTGTAGCACTTGGAAAAGCTCATGCTGACGATAAAATAGAAGGATTTGTAAAGTTACTTGCAACTGATGAAACAATATTAGGCGCTCATATCGTATCACAAGAGGCTTCTGCGATGATACAGCAAGTTGCAATAGCAATGCAGAATAAAATAAAGCCAGAGGATATTTCTAAAGTCATATACGCACACCCAACGTATTCAGAAGGATTATACGAATCAATATTAGGCTTGGACAATCTTGCGCTTCATTTGCCACAAGCAAAATAAATGTTAATTTCTCAACATTTTAACTTTTTTACATTATAATATTTATAAGATAATCAGTCAGAGGATTTTAAAATTGAACATAAAAGAATTATTGTCTAAAACGGCAACAGAACAAAGAAAAGCACTATTAAACAAAGAAATAAAAGCAGTTGAATTAATTGAAGCAGCATATGCTGTCAATGAAAAAATTGACTCAAAGATTGGTGCATTTAATTCTTTAACAAAAGAAGCAGCTATTGAAACAGCAAATGAAGTAGACAAAAAAATAATGGCAGGAGAAGATATCCCTGCATTAGCTGGAATCCCTCTAGCATTGAAAGACAATATTAATCTTAAAGATTATAAAACTACAGCATCAAGCAAAATTTTAGAAAACTTTGTTTCACCATACGATGCTACAGTTACAAAAAAATTAAAAGAAAACTTAATCCCAATAATTGGAAAAACAAACCTTGATGAATTTGCGATGGGTTCTAGTAACGAGAACTCAGCATTTAAACCAGTAAGAAACCCTTGGGATTTAAATAAAGTTCCAGGCGGAAGCTCAGGCGGTTCTGCAGCTGCAGTGGCCTCCAGCCAAGCTACATTAGCTCTTGGTTCAGACACTGGCGGAAGTATCAGATTACCGGCAAGTTTCTGTGGTTTAGTTGGATTAAAACCAACTTATGGAAGAGTTTCTCGTTATGGATTAATAGCATTTGCTTCTTCACTAGATCAAATCGGTCCATTCTCTAGATCTGTTGAAGATTCAGCCTTACTTTTAAATGCAATATCTGGACATGATGCACATGATTCAACTTCATTAAACATTCCAACACCAGATTTTACTGCCAGCTTAAACAAAAACATAAAAGGCTTAAAAGTAGGTGTAATAAAAGAATTGATGGGTGAAGGACTAACTCCTGCCGTTTCAAAATCTATTGAAAACACTATCCAAATGTATAAAAACTTAGGTGCTGAGATCGTTGAAGTATCACTACCATTGGTAAAACATTCAATAGGTGTTTATTACATAATCGCCACAGCTGAAGCAAGCTCTAACCTTGCAAGATTCGATGGTGTAAAATATGGTCACAGAACAAAAAATGCCGAAAATCTTCTCGATATGTATACAAAGACTAGAGCAGAAGGTTTCGGTTCAGAAGTTAAAAGAAGAATTATGCTAGGAACTTATGCACTAAGTTCAGGATACTACGATGCTTATTACAAAAAAGCTCAACAATTAAGAAGACTTATCAAAAATGATTTTGACAAAGCATTTGAAAAAGCTGATATACTTCTATCTCCAACTTGTCCATATACAGCGTTTGAACTTGGCGCGAAGGTCAATGATCCATTAAGCATGTATTTAACAGACATAGCAACAATCACAGCAAACTTAGCTGGCATCCCTGCAATGAGCTTGCCATGTGGAGTTGATGAAAACAATATGCCTATAGGTGTACAAATTTTAGCACCAGTTCTTGAAGAAGAAAAAATGCTAAATGCTGCATACCAATTAGAGCAGACACTGGATTTCAACAAAAACAAACCTGAATTATCAATAGTATGATTACAAAATTCAAAAAACTATTCTTGATAGCTGCTTTTACCTTAGCAGTTAGCATTCAGCCTGTAATGAGCGAAGATGTACCGATAAACGCTGCTTCTTGTTACAATCAAGGAATAGCTCTGTATCAAGCTAAGTCTTACAATGAATCTGTTTTATATTTTAAAAAAGCAATAGATGTAGATCCATCTTTTACTGATGCTTACTTCAACTTAGCCGCTGTGTACAGACTATTGAACCAAAACGAAAATGCCATAAGTACATATGCAAAACTATTGAAAATTAACGAAAACGACTATGATGCTAAATACGAAATTGCAAAAACATACTTTGATATAGACAGCTATTCATTGGCATTAAAATATCTAAGTGAAATCCCAGATAAATATTCACAAACTGACAAAGTAAACGTATTAAAAAAACAAGCACAAGAAAAAATCGTGCAAAGAAAAGAAATTCAAGCACGAAATAGCGTTAAAGTAGCTGACTTAAATAAAAAAAAGATTTTATACAAATTTGACTCTCCTACAGGAATAACAGCTGATTCTAAAGGGAATATATATGTAGCTAATTATTCTAACAATTATATTTCTAAAATATCACCCTCAGAACAGCACACAATATTTATAAAAAGCTCTCTCATAAACAGTCCTGTTGGAATAGCCGCAGATAAATACGACAATTTGTACGTGGCAAATTATGAAACAAATAATATATTAAAAATTACGCAGACTGGCGAAATATCAGTGTTTATGACAAACATAAAAAAACCTTACTATTTATACATAAAAAATGATGTTCTATACGTCTCAGAGCAAGAAACTAATACAGTTATTAAATACGACTTGAAAAATTAAGTTTTGTAACATTATATATATTTTATGTATTTCGTATATACTTTTTGTTTTTATTAATATGTAAGTGTAAAATCGGAGTATGTACTGTGTCATCACTATCGAATTTTTTATCATCAGCTAGCAAAATGAGTGCATTGGGCAGTGAATATGACGTTCAATGGTCTCGTTTTCAAAAAAGAAAAAAATCTGTCGGTTTTGAAGATTTTAAAAGCAACCTGTTTTTAAGTGGTACTGACGGCGATGTTGTACTTCAAAAAATAGAAAACCATATAGAAGGCAACGACGACGGAGGTAATGGAACAGCTGGCGACCTTCTTGACTGGGATAGATATCTTGAAAGCGTAGATAAGAAAAACGATATCTTGTTCCAAGGCACAGACAACAAAACATATA
>JAEZOG010000250.1 GCA_023414155.1 Cyanobacteria bacterium OH_CFB_184
ACAGAACACAGTTTTTTACCTCTTTGCATTGCTGTTTTAAATGCAATATGCGCAATTCTTCTGACTTCTGACTCTGTATAAATCATATTATTGAAGCCGATTTTTTCTCCGTTTGATATTTCGATACCTTTTGGTTCGCCAAAATATACGTCCCCTGTGAGTTCTCTTATAATCATAATATCAACGCCAGAAACAATTTCAGGCTTTAGTGGTGAAGAAGATACAAGCTCAGGATAAACAATTGCGGGTCTTAGATTTGCGAATAAATTTAATTCTTTTCTAATTCCAAGCAATGCTCTTTCTGGCCTTACTTCTGGTGGAAGCGTATCATACTTCCAATCGCCAACAGCACCAAGAAAAACAGCATCAGATTCTTTTGCTATTTTTACAGTTTCACCAGGAAGCGGTGTTCCGCATTCATCATAAGCGCAACCGCCAATTAAGCCTTTTGTGTAATTGAATTTATAGTCAAATTTTTCTTCAATAGCATTAAGGACTTTAACTGCTTCTTCTACTACTTCTGGACCTATTCCATCGCCACCTAGAAGTGCTATTTTAAATTCTTTCATTACACCCCCATTTTGGATTTTGTGTAATTAATTAAACCGCCTTGATTTATTAAATCTTGTATTTCGGTTGGAAATTTATTACAGGAGTATTCTTTACCTGTAGTTATGTTTTTTACAATTCCGTTTGCTAAATCGACTTCTATTTCATCACCTTTAGAACATTCATCGCAGAAAGTCGGATGCTCTAAAATCGGTAAACCTATATTGATAGCGTTTCTGAAGAATATTCTTGCGAAAGTTTTGGCAATTATGACTGAAATACCTGAAGCTTTTATCGCAATAGGAGCATGCTCACGAGAGCTTCCGCAACCGAAGTTTTCACCCGCAACCATAATATCACCGGCTTTTACTTCTTCTGCAAAAGTTTTGTCTATATCTTCCATACAATATTTTGCAAGTTCTTTTTCGTCAGAAGTATTTAAATATCGAGCAGGTATAATTACGTCTGTATCAACGTTATCACCGTATACCCAAGCCCTTCCTTTTAGTGTTGTAGTCATATGCCCCTCTTTACTTTTCATCACATTTGTATTATATAAGAAAGTTGTATAGAAACAAATACTTTATACAAAAGTAAAGGAGAGTTAAATGATGGAAACTATCGGATTATCAGCTGGGCAAATTTGGGAATATTTAAATAATAACGGCGAATCTACTTTAACAAAAATGAAAAAAGATATGGATTTAAAAGGTAACTTTGCTGAATTAGGTTTAGGTTGGCTTGCAAGAGAAGGCAAAGTCGAAATTTCTAAAAAAGGTACAAGTACAAAAATTAAACTTATATAATTGACAAAACAATTTTTTAGAAGAGTCGGCTGGATGTCGACTCTTTTTGTTTATTTGGTTAGAATAAGTTATGCAAAAAAATGAAAGTAGAGGATCAAATGTTCGTAACTAATCTTGAATATAACATGCCAAACAAAGAAGGCTTTTTTGGTGAATTTGGCGGCGCGTACGTGCCAGATAGCTTTAAGCACGTTTTAAATACTTTGGATGAAGAATTTGAAAAAGCTTGGAAAGATCCTCAATTTTTAGAAGAAGTCTATCAATTATTGAAAGACTATTCAGGTAGACCAACACCATTGTTTTTCGCAAAAAGGTTAACTGAATATTATGGCAAAGGGAAAATTTATCTTAAAAGAGAAGATTTGAATCACACTGGTGCTCATAAAATAAATAATGTGATAGGACAAGGACTTTTGGCAAAAAGAATGGGTGCAAAGAAAGTCATTGCAGAAACAGGTGCAGGTCAACACGGAGTTGCAACAGCTACTATCGCAGCGCTCCTTGGACTTGAGTGTGAAATATTCATGGGAGAAGTTGACGTAAAAAGACAATATTTGAACGTGGAGAGAATGAAACTGCTAGGTGCAAAAGTTCACTCTGTTCAAACAGGAAGCAGAACACTTGCTGATGCTTGTGATGCAGCTATTGACTATTGGTTAAGACATGCTGATGAAGTTTTCTATGTTTTAGGTTCTGTCGTTGGGCCACACCCGTACCCGAAAATCGTACGCTCATTCCAATCTGTTATCGGTTCAGAGATCAAAGCTCAAGTTATGGAAAAAGAAAATAAATTGCCTGATTATGTGCGGGCATGTATCGGTGGTGGTTCAAATGCAATGGGCGCATTTTATGCATTTATCGATGATAAAGAGGTGAACCTGATTGGACTTGAAGCAGGCGGAGAAGGCGTAGAGACAGGTAAAACTGCAGCCAGTTTAACTGTAGGTAAAAAAATGATTTTACATGGAAAAATGCAATATGTTCTTCAAGATGAAAACGGTAATGTGAAAGAATCTTACAGTATTTCTGCTGGACTTGATTACCCTGGCTGTGGTCCAGAACACTGCTACTTAAAAGACATTGGAAGAGCAAAATATTATCCTGTTACAGACAATGAAGCTGTTCAGGCATTTGCAAGATTATCCAGATTAGAAGGCATAATTCCTGCTATTGAATCTTCCCACGCAGTTGCATATCTTGAAAAGTTGATGCCTAAAACTTCTGTAGATGATATTATAGTTGTAAATATTTCAGGTCGCGGAGATAAAGACACTGAAAGATTATTACAGATATTAGTATAGGTGAAAAAATGACAACTACTCAAATTAAAGAACAATTTTTAGAACAAGCAATAATGTTATCAAGAGGTGCAGAAGTGCTTCCTGGCGGAGTTAATGAACTTGCAAGAAAGCTCCAAAAAGCTTCTGAAACAAATACCCCATTAAGAATAAAACTTGGTATGGACCCAACTAGACCAGATTTGCAT
>JAEZOG010000270.1 GCA_023414155.1 Cyanobacteria bacterium OH_CFB_184
GGTGAATATAGATCAAAAGCTGCAAAACTTAAAGTTCCTGTTCAACAGTTAAAGAGTAAAAACCAAGCTCATAAACAAAATAAAGTCTTTAACCATCAAAATCCGCAACAGGATAATAAAGAAAACAAAGAAAACCAAGATCAAGAGCAAAGACAGTCTCAACATAACAAAAATCAACAACAGTTCCATAATAAAAAACATAATAAGTTTGATAAATATAAACACAATAAAGATCAATCAAGACGTCAAAATGAATCTGTTGTTGAAAAAGATAAACAACCAGAAACAGTTGTTGAACAAAAACCAATAGAAAATAATTCAGTTAATGAAGTTGTAGAAGTACAAAAAACGGTTGTAAAAACAGAGCAAGAATCTTCTTCAACAATTCAAAAAACTGAGGAACAAAAAAAGAAAAAAACAACAAGAGCACCTCGTAAACAAACAAAAAAATCTTCTGTAGATGAGCAAAAACAAATTGCTATTACAGAGGATAAAGTAGAAAAAACTGAAGCTAAGCCTGCTAAAAAATCAAATTCTAAAAAAGAAGAAAAAACTGAAGTAGCAAGCAAAAGCCCAGCTAAACCTAAAACAGTTAGAAAACCTAAAACTACTAAAAAGAAGGAAGAAGTTAATGTTGCTCAAACGGCTGAATAAGCTTTCCTTTTGGACTATAGCGTGGATAGGATCAATAACACCGGTATTCGCTGAAGAAACTGTTCCGACAGAACAATCTGTTGTAATGCAGAAATTCTTAGTTGCAATAGGATTAGTTATTGTCTGTGCTGCTTTTTTGTATGGGGTTTTATTCTTTTATAAAAAAGTCTTTGTAAAAGAAAATAGACAAATACAGAAAGAAAAGGTTGATTTATCCTTAGACGAACCATCGAATATGGGTGAAGCCATTTCAATCTTCCTTGAAAAAACCAAGACAAACAAATAACAACAAATTATAATTATGATTTGAGGCTATGCGATGAAATTATTTCTTCCATAGCCTTTAAAACATCTTTGTTATAGTAAGAATCTTCTTTGCTAAACGCATAAACTTTTGTTTGCAGCTGTTTTGATAGTGTCGCTATGGTTTTTTGTATCTGAGATCTAGGTATGCAGTCAATTTTAGTAGCAATAACAATCCAAGGCAATTTATTGTAGTTTATCCATTCAGCCATTTGTAAATCATTTTTTTGAGCAGGATGCCTTGCATCGATGAATTGTATTAATGAAGCTATGCTTTCACGGTTTAATAAATATTTTTCAATGTTTTTTTGCCAGTCATCTTGCATCTTTTTAGATACCTGAGCATAGCCGTAGCCAGGTAAGTCTGCAATTATAAATTTTTCATCGATATCAAAGAGGTTGATAAGTCTGGTTTTACCTGGTTTATTACTGGTTTTTGCTAGCCCCTTGATGTTTACTATCGTATTGATAAATGAAGATTTTCCCACATTTGATCTACCTATCAATGCGAATTCGGGCAATCCAAGTTCGGGGCATTCTTTTATCGTGGGGGCACTAGTTATAAATTTTGCTTTGTTGATTTTCATTAAAAAATTTCTTTTTGTATAGTACATTTGAAAGTAATTTGTATATTTTCGGATTATCATACACAGTGATTTGTGCCTTGTCGTCGTCAATATCCAGGTGCATAGGAAGTTTTCTGGAAAAAATATTCGTTTCGACATGCATAATCTGTATAATTCTGTTATGAATTATACTCAAAGGGTTTGATAAAAATGTTTCAAATGTTTTAAATATATTCACAACCTAATAATATCAGAAGCGAAGTATATTTCCAATAAAAAATTGCTTATTTTATATTATGTAAAGTTATTCAATCCTATAGAGATAGATTTGCACCAAAGTCATTTTTGATGTTGTTATCTAACAATTTTTCTTGAGACTGAAGGTTTGCAGTTATTGCACTCAATTGAGTTTCCATAGTGCCTTGTTGCATATCTAAGTCATTATCTTGAATTTGTAACAATTTAACTTGTGGATCTGTTGTCCAGTCAGTTGTAGTGATTAGCTCTGACATTTGAGTTGATATATTTTGTCTTTTTTGAGTTAGTTTCATAAGCTGTGCTTGCAAAGTATTTTGCATAGAAACTAAAGAAAATATACTTAATTGTACGTTAGCTATTGCCATATCAATCTCTCTTTCAATTTGTTTGTTCTTATATTAATATAAAAACTTACAACTAGATATAATTGATATATAAAAAGTATATACTTTACAAAACTTTACTATGTATTTTGTTTTTCGTTTACTTGTTCTTGTTCAAAGATTGGATGTTCTATCACAGGTTCCTTATTTTCTGGTATTTGTTCAACAACCGGCTTGATAGATGTATCATCAGTTTTATTTTTTTGTTTTGACCAGAATTTAGGTTTTACATTTTTGACTGGTACGATAGAATTAGCTGGAAGTAAAGGGGCAAGTTCTTCTAACTTTGCTTTAGAAAAGGCTATATTTTCATCATTAGTATCAGCAATAGTGTCAACACATAACTTATAATATTTAACAGCAACTTCAATATTACCCATTTCTTCGTATGCTGAAGCAAGGTTTCTAATTGTTACAGAATCCTTATTATCCATTTCATAAGCGATGAGGTAATCATTGATGCCTTCTTCAAGGTTGCCCATAGATTGCTTTAATCTTCCTCTTAAGAAGTAAGCAGCTGAAGAGGGATCTTCTAATTCAAAGACTTTGGTTAATAATTCCGCTGTAGATTTTATATCTTGTTGTTCAAATGCCACATAGGCCTTTTGCAGGTAATTTTCAGATAAAGCTTTATGTTGTTCTTTTTTATAATCTACATACTTTTGATCATTATTTGACAGCGCAATTGCTTCATTAATTAATTCATTAGCTTTTTCATATTCTTGGCGTTGGAAATATTGAGTTGATATTTCATATGCAACTTCAGGATCATTTGGTCTGTATTCTCTTGCTTTTGTATAATATTCAATTGCAAGTAATGGGTTCTGTAATCCTTTTGCCGCATGACCTTTGAATAAGTTCAGTTCAAATGGGACAGGGGAGTATTCAATCGATTCAAGCAAATTCATTGCCTCAGGGTAGTGTTCACTTAATATTAATTTTTCCGCATCACCGATTGGATCATTTGAGAACTGCCCTAATATTCCCGCAAGATGACCTGAAGGATTATTGTCGTTTATTGCTACAAAAGGTTGGTTAGGATCTGGTTGTGTTTGAAACAGTTTTGTTGACAACGCAAGAAGATCTTTGAGTGCTTGTTGGTTTCTATCTTCTTTATACAGCATTGCTAGATTTTCAAAAGCTTTGGGGTTTTTACTTCCTAAGGAAATTGCAAGGTTATATACTTTGATTGCTTCTGTTGGCTGTTTTTCAAAAACTAAGCATTCCCCAAATTCAACGTATGAATCAATTGTCATTGGTTCTTTTCTGTATGAAATCATTATTTCTGTTACTATTTCTTCTATTGTTTTTTTGTCTTTTAAACACAAATACAAACCTACAGCGGATTTGACATCACCAGGTTGTATGTATAGAGCATTTCTAAATTCATCTTCTGCTTTTTCAATTTCGCCTAGTGCTAAATAGCACTCTCCCATATAAGCTCTTGGTCCAAAAGTGTGAGGATATTTTTTTAATATGTTTTTATAGGTTTTTATTGCCAGGGGATAGTTTAAAGATAGTTGCTGGCATCTGCCTTTGCCTATTTCTGCAGGAGTATTTTTTGGATTGATTCTTAATGTTCTTTCATAATATTTTTCAGCATTAGAATAATTGCCTTCTGCCTGAAAAATTCTAGCTAAAGAGTAATTGAAAAGTTCGCTTCCAGGATTTGCAG
>JAEZOG010000009.1 GCA_023414155.1 Cyanobacteria bacterium OH_CFB_184
AAACTGTATTAACAGGATGCTTTGCTCAATTAGAATACGAAGCTCTAAAAAGCAACCCGTTAATCGATATAATCGTCGGAAATCAGGAAAAAACAGATATAGCAAACCTTTTAAAAACATCTGAAAAATATAATATTTCAGATATTTTTGAACACAAAGAATTCAAATATGTAAAATTAAATGATTTGAAAAGAACAAGAGCCACAATAAAAATTCAAGACGGATGCAACAACAGGTGCTCATACTGCACGATTCCTCTGGCTAGAGGGGTGAACAGAAGCAACTCCATCGACAACATAATAGAACAAGTAAATACTCTAAAAGAAAACGGGTTTGAAGAAGTTGTATTTACTGGAATTCATATCGGTCAATGGGGCGAAGACCTTAGAAAAAAACAGTCGTTAATGGATCTTCTTATCGCAGTTGAAAAAACCGAAATAACAAGATACAGGCTTGGATCACTTAATCCAATCGAATTAACAGATGAACTTTTAGAATTTTTATCTACTTCAAAAAAATTCTGCCCGCATTTTCATATCTCACTACAATCTGCGTGTGACAAGACTTTAAAAAATATGAACAGACATTATGGTTTTGAACTTGCAGAAAAAATTATAAACAGAATAAATACACTATTCGAACTTCCTTTTATCGGAAGCGATGTTATTGTCGGGTTTCCAGATGAAACAGAAGAAGATTTCGACACTACGTATCAAAACCTAAAAAAGTTAAATCTATCTCAAATACACGTTTTTCCTTATTCAAAAAGGAAAAATACAAAAGCTGCTGAGATGAAAAATCAAGTTTCTTCAGAAGATAAAAAAGAAAGAGCCTCTATTCTTAAAAAGTTGTCTGAAGGAAAATTAGACCAGTTTTTGAAACAAAATGTTGGAAAAACTGCCGAAATAATAATCGAAAAAAACAAAGATAAACAATCAGGCCTAAATAAAGGTGTAACAAGAAATTATATAAATGTACTTTTTGAAGAAAAAATCACTGGCACTAAAACAGTCCAAAAAGTAAAACTGATTTCGTTTTTGCCTGATGCTAAGAAACTTGTAGGAGAAATCATTTCTTAATTGCAAGTTTGTCATTGTCTATGTTAAATTATTCCTTATAGGGGAGTTTCCTCAAGTTTGAGAATGGAATATCAATCATGAAATATGTACCACTGCATTTGCACAGTGAATACAGCTTGTTAGACGGCGCAATAAGAAATAAAGACCTTTGCAAATTTGCAAAGGATGCCGGCATGGAAGCGATCGCTGTTACCGATCACGGCGCAATGTACGGTGCTATTGAATTTTACAGAACTGCAAAAGATATGGGCATAAAGCCCATCGTCGGCTGTGAAGTATATGTATACAAAGGTGAATTGACTGAAAAAGATCAATTAAACAATAAACTTCACCACCTTGTGCTTCTTGCAAAGAACAAAACAGGCTATCAGAACCTTGTAAAACTAGTCAGCGCTTCTTGGATAGAAGGTTTTTATTACAAACCGAGAGTTAATCATAAGCTAATTGAAAAATACTCTGAGGGCTTAATATGTTTGTCTGCGTGTATTCAAGGTGAACTTGCTCAAGAAGTTTTAAAAGGTGATAAAGAAAACTCAAGAAAAATTGCAAAATACTACCAAAGTATTTTTAAAGAAGATTATTACATAGAAATTCAAGACCATGGGCTTGCTGATCAGAAAAGAACTAACCCGGAGTTGATTGCAATAGCAAAAGAACTGGGAATTGAACTTGTAATAACCAACGACAGCCACTACCTCAAAAAAGAAGACGCAAGCTGGCATGATACGCTTTTGTGCATTCAAACTAACGCGCTGAAAGCAGAAGAACAAAGGTTTAAGTTTCCAAACAATGAATTTTACGTAAAAACCGCAGAACAATTAAGAGATTCATTTAAATGGCTTGATGCAGAAACTTTTGAAACGGCAATAACAAATACTTGGAAAATCGCTGAGAAATGCCACTTAATTATAGATATGGGCAAATCACTTCTTCCACATTATGAAGTACCAAAATCCCATACTGTTGAATCTTTTCTGGATTTTAAAGTTAGAGAAGGTTTAGAAAAAAGATACGGTAAAGTCACCCCTGAAATAGAAAAAAGATTCAGGTACGAACTTGGAATAATTGAAGAAATGGGCTTTGCAGCATATTTCTTAATAACCTGGGACTTTATCAATTATGCCAGAGAACAAGATATTCCAGTTGGCCCGGGAAGGGGCTCTGCAGCAGGAAGCTTAATTGCTTACGCTCTAGGAATAACAGACATAGACCCAATCAGGCACAACCTCCTTTTTGAAAGATTCTTAAACCCAGAACGTGTCAGCATGCCCGACGTCGATATCGATTTTTGTATTGAAGGTCGTGGTCGAGTAATCGAATACGTAACTCAAAAATACGGTGAAGATAAAGTCTGCCAAATTATTACATTTGGTTCTTTAGGTGCAAAAAACGCGATAAAAGCTGTTGCAAGGGCATTGAACATACCTTTTGCAGAATCAAATAAAATCTCACAACTTGTGCCATCTATTCCAGGTATAAAAATTGAAGATGCTTTAATTGACGGCAGTGATTTTAAAGACCTATATGATAAAGACCCTCTGGTTAAAAACCTTGTAGATGAAGCTAAAAACATCGAAGGTCTAAAACAAAATATTGGTATGCACGCAGCCGGGGTTATAATCTCACATGTGCCTCTTGATGAAATTGTTCCTGTACAGCCATCAAAAGAAGGAAATATAATTACTGAATACCCAAAAGACGACTGCGAAAAACTTGGCCTTTTAAAAATGGACTTTTTGGGACTTCGAAACCTCACAACCATTAAAAACACAACTAACCTGATTAAAAAAAGACACAACATCGATGTAGACATAAATAATATTCCACTGGATGATAAAAAAACCTTCGATCTATTAGCCAGCGGCGATACTGATGGGGTTTTCCAACTAGAATCAGCGGGTATGAAAAAACTGGTTAGAGATTTAAAACCTTCAGTATTTGAAGATTTAGGCGCTTTAGTTGCACTATTTAGACCAGGTCCATTGGATTCAGGCATGGTTGAAGACTTTGTTGACAGAAAACACGGTCGCCAAAAAGTTTCATACCCTCACCCAGACCTTGAACCAATCTTAAAAGACACCTATGGAACAATTGTTTATCAAGAACAAATTATGCAAATTGCTCAAATCCTTGCAGGATACTCGCTTGGTCAAGCAGATATCTTAAGACGTGCAATGGGTAAGAAAAAAGCCGAAGAAATGGAAAAGCAAAAATCCGGCTTTATGGAAGGTGCATTAAAAAATAACGTTGATGAAAAAATAGCTTCAGACCTTTTTGAAACCATGTCAAAATTCGCAGCTTACTGCTTTAACCGTTCTCACTCTGCTGCTTATGCTTTTGTTGCTTATCAAACAGCATATTTAAAAGCTCATTACCCGATTGAATACTTCTGCGCACTACTATCAAGTGTTAAGGACGACCAAGAAAAAACTCAAATGTATATTGCACAGGCACAAAAAATTGGTATAAAAGTTCTTGCGCCTGACATCAATAAATCCCAATCAGAGTTTGCACCTGATGATGACAACATTCGTTTTGGATTAAATTCTATTAAAGGGATTGGTCAATCTGTTCTAGAAATGTTGCTGCAAGAAAGAGAAAACGGTGAATTTACTTCAATAGCTGATTTTGCAAGCAGATTAAATACTAAATGCGTAAACAAAAAGACACTGGAAAGCCTAACTAAAGCAGGCGCATTTGCTTGCTTAGAACCATCCAGAAAAAAACTGTTAAATAACATAGACAACATAATAAACTACGCCAATAGAGAATCTCAAGCAAGAGAACTCGGGCAAGTCAGTCTTTTTGCAAGCGTTGGAGCCTCTTCAGGATTCCAAATGCCATCATTTGAATTATATGGAACAGATGAAGAATTCTCTGACCCGGAGATTCAGGCTTTTGAAAAAGAATTTTTAGGTTTCTACGTAACAAGCCACCCTCTAGAATCAATCAGAGACAAGCTGCCATTTTTGACTACTCATAACATTTGCGATTTAGCAGAACTTCCAAATGAAAAATTCATAACAATCTGCGGACTTTTAACTCAAGTGAGACAAATTCCGCTTAAAAAAGATCCTACGAAATTTTTAAAAGCAGGAGTGATTGAAGACTTGACAGGAAAGCTTGAATTTGTAGCTTTCCACAGAACTCTGCAGGAGTTTAATTCGTTTATTGAAACCGAAAAAAAAGTAATATTTTCAGGTAAATTCCAAAAAAGAGATGAAGATGATTTTCAAATAATTGTTGAAAATGTAAAACCTGTTGAAAACAGTAACATAGTGACACTGAAAGTGATTTCAGAGATGTCTTTTGAAGAAATAGTAAAACTCAAAGACCTGCTTTGTTTACACAAAGGTTCAGACCCTTTACTTTTCAGCATTGAAAACGAAGGTAAAGAAACTAGAATTTTAACTTCGTCTAACTTCTGGACAAACGTTACAAACGACATGATTCAATCTATTGAAAGAAACTTTGGCGGTAAACTTTCAATATCTGTAAAATCATTAGACAATTAAAGCGCTGAATCAATGTATTTTTGAAGATAACTATATTTAGCATAGTATTCTTCAGGGTTTTGCTGAGCTAATTTTATTTTATCTTCAACCTTAACAAAAAGTTCTGCCAAACTAGGATCAAATTGGCTACCAGAACACTTTTTAATTTCTTCAATAGCTATTTCATGATCTAATGCTTTTCTATAAGATCTTGTAGAAGTCATAGCATCATACGTATCTGCTAATGCAATAATTCTAGCTGAAATAGGGATTTCTTCGCCTCTTAATCCAAGAGGATAGCCTCGTCCGTCCCATCTTTCATGATGAGTTTTTAGCCAATTAGCAATAATTTTAAGCTTTTTGATGTTGCCAATCATCTTTTCACCCTGTACCGGATGACTTTTCATGATTTCAAACTCTTCATCTGTAAG
>JAEZOG010000034.1 GCA_023414155.1 Cyanobacteria bacterium OH_CFB_184
AATAAATTATGAAATATTTAATGAAGGTCAGTGTTTTTTTATCTTTTTGTTTTGTCTTTTCTATCATCGAAGATAAGCTTTTATAAATAAGAATTAAAACTGATAAAACGATTAGTTTTAAAAAAAAATATTCTTTATTTTGCCAATTGAAATCCAAAAAAATTCTAGAATCATTATAAAGGGTCATAGCAAAGGTGAGGGCTACAAAGAATAAAAATTTGTTTTTGCAGAACACATCGCAAATCATTTTATTAAAATTGATTATCGTCATTCTATTCATCCATTTATTATATAATAATGGACCCTTTTGAGCAAAAAGTGACAAGTATTTTGAGAGGAAGACTCTGTAAAATATAACTATAATTTGGAATCTATTTCAAAAAAAAATGGCCCGATTGGGCCAAACTGTTAAATAAGAAGAGAGAGTTTTGCTATTTGTACAAAGTAATTGCTTTTTCAAAAATTGACTATATTTCAAAAAAATTGAATTAATGTAACAAAAAAAGATTTACAAAGCACAAACTTCTTTGATACAATAAGCGAGTAATTACAAATAGGAGGACTACACCATTAGTAAAGATTTTAACCAAGGCAACCAGCTTCTAAATAAAAATATTAGAGCAAAAGAACTCAGACTCATCGATGATGAAGGAAATAACTACGGAGTTATTCCAACCGTAAAAGCTCTAGCTATGGCTGAAGAAAAAGGATTAGATCTTGTTGTTGTTTCTCCGAACCAAGAACCTCCAGTTGCTAAAATTTTAGATCACGGCAAATATAAGTACGAAGTCGAAAAACGTGCTAAAGAAGCCAAGAAAAAGCAACATACAGTAGAAATAAAAGAAATTAAAATCAGATATAAAATTGATGTTCACGATTATAACGTTAGAATCAAGAATATTAAGAAATTTATCGCAAGCGGAAATAAGGTGAAAATCGTTATTATGCTTAGAGGTAGAGAGATGCAACATAGCAAGTTAGCCTTTGATTTGGCTGCCAGGTTCCTTGCAGATCTTGAAAACGAGCCTGCGACAATAGAAAAAAGACCATCACTAGATGGAAGAAATGTTGTCACCATGCTTGCACCTGTTCATGTTTGATTTAAAATAGAATAATAAATTATGGCTAGATGTTATGGAGGCATGTCATAACGTCGGCATAAAAGTAACCTGAAAAGGAATACAGTACAAACGAAAAGGAGAAAACTATGCCTAAAATGAAAACACACCGTGCTGGTGCAAAAAGGTATAAAATTACTGCCAGCGGTAAAATTCTTAGAAGACAAGCAGGCACAAAGCACTTGCTTCAACACAAAAGCTCTGACAGAAAAAGAAGACTTTCTTCAATGGTAGAAGTTTCAGATACACATTTGAAGCTTATTTCGAAAGAACTACCTTACAAAAAGTACTCAAGATAGTAAAAGTGAAGAAAGGATTTAAAAAATGAGAGTAAAACGTGGTAACGTCTTAAGAAAAAGACACAAGAAAATTTTAAAATTAGCTAAAGGTTTTAAAGGCGCTAGAAGCAGAATATTTAAAGTTGCTAATACTGCTGTAATGAAAAAACTTAAATACCAATACAGAGACAGACGTCATCTAAAAAGAAATATGCGTCGTTTATGGATTGTAAGAATCAACGCAGCTGTTAGACAACACGGAATGAGTTATTCTAAATTTATGAACGCTCTTAAAAAATCAAGCATTGCTGTTAACAGAAAAATGTTAGCAGATATGGCAGTTAATGAGCCAGAAGCTTTTTCAGTAGTTGTAGAAGCTGCTAAAGCTGCTAAGTAGTTAATTAAAACAAATATTAAAAGAGTCCTGATTTTTCAGGGCTCTTTTAGTATAAATAAATGATATTTTAGCAATTAGTTAAATAATTATCTTTTTTCTTTCGATTACCTTTCTAGAGAGTGAATTATCCACTGCCACAAATAGATTAGGTTACTAAAAATTGAGAGAGAAAAAATGATAGATAAAAGCTGTATATTGATTGTAAGAGATTCATTAGGGAAGTTGGTTGAAACTGCTCAAAAATGCATAGAAGCAGGAGTAGACGAAAATAAGATTTATGCAACGATTGATACTGCTGATGTTTCAAGACTTCTGGGTAGTAAAGCGATTTCCGTTGTTATAATTGATTCAGAGCTTTATAACCTTGATACTGCTTCTATATTAAAAAATTATTCGCAAGAGCAAAATATTCAAACGTTGTTATTTACAGATAGTAAGTCTAAGAGAACTATCCGCATGATCATGGATAGTAATTTGAAGTATTTAAATACAAATATTTCTTCCGGTGATTTGTCTTCAGTATTTTATTCTATACTTCAGCCGGAGCTGAAAAAGGTTGCTCATTTTTAATTGTAAATAAAGATTACAAACAGGCAGTATATACGTTTTATATATCTGAAAGGGTGGAAACATGATAATATAGCCAATTCTTTTATTACTTATTTCCTCCACTCCTTTTCTCCATGACAAATTTTTGCCGCATAGCGGCATTTTTTTTGCCTAAAAAAGGTGATTTAAACCGAAGAGAGTTCTTTTTGAGCTTCTGTAGCCTCTCTAACGTATTCGTAACCGCTCATTTTAGAGATTTTTTCGCTCCATTCATCGATGATCGCGTCAACTTCTTGTTCGTGAGAGATTAATTCTCCGACTTCAACTACTATTTTGCCTTTAAAAGGAACCCAGTTGTATTCTTCGACCCCAA
>JAEZOG010000069.1 GCA_023414155.1 Cyanobacteria bacterium OH_CFB_184
TGTTATGATAACAGCTATGTTCTGCGGATATCTAAAACATAACAATATGGAAATAGGTGTTGAATTAGACAAGCACGAAAGCAGAGAAGATTTTCAGGCTGTCATTCAAGAGTATCAGCAATGGATACATTTGCATTTGAATAATTTTACAAATACAAAAATTAAACACATTAAAGATAAATTATTTAACCTTCAGATCAAGGCCTTTTGTGAAATAATTCTTGGGATATTAACTTCGCCATTCTTGGCTTATGGGGTTTCTAATACCTTAGCAATGTGTTTCCCTGATGCAGCCGGTTGGATAAGAGTTTCTGGATTTAGATACAGCCCGATATTCTTAACTTTAGCAACATTCTTGGTGGTATTTGCCTTTTTCTCTTTTGCAGCTTCATTCCTTTGCACAAGAAAAGCAAGAGCTTCAGAAGTTATAAAAAGAGATGGATTCAGCAACTATCAATATCACGGGGTTGATTTATACGGTACAGAAGGGATTAAGAAGCTTGAGGGTGAACGTATTCGATTCTTCTTGATTGGTGCAACAATTATCTTTATTGAATTTTCGATGAACATTTCATATTTCGTTGGAGAAATCGGCGGTGATTTTAATGGATTGTTCTTAAGTGCCATAGCCGCTCTTGTACCAACGTCATTATTACTTGCTGAGACTTATATGTTAAGCAGTACGCAGTTCCAAATCTTTGCAAACGAAGAAGTAATTGCGAAAATAGATAAAGATATTGATTAGAAAGTAACCAGAGTTTAAAAATATGTATAGATGTTTAGAATGTAATGCAGTATATAATGTTAAACCAGACTATTGTGAGTGTGGTAATGATACTTTTGAAGAAGCCGTTACGAGTGCTTCTCCTCAATATCAACAGATGCAGCTACAACCTCAGGTTCAGCCGCAGCAACAACAATATTATCAAGAACAGCAAGTTGCACAGGTTAAACCCAAAAAACCTATGACTACTCAAGAAATGATCTCTAAAGCTATCTTTGCAATTTGTATAATTTTATCTATATTTGCCTGGGTTTTTATAGGAAAAGACTCTGCTTCAGTTAAGAAACCACCTGTTACATATGATGAAACCGGTAATGTAGTTTCTGTAAAAATACCAAATATTAATGAAGTTTGGGATAGTACTCCACCTGCAGCTCAAAAACAAATCGGAGTAAAAGCTCCAGCTGCACCACAAAATATTGCGGTATTAAATGCAAGAATGTCTACTTTAAGCAAAGAAATGACTACTTACGTGGTTTCATTAGGCCAAACTTTTGTTGCCAGTTGGGCAAGAGGCGCTGTTGTTGGCGATGGATCTTGCGAAATTGAGTTCCGTATCGATACTAATGGTAAGATTAAAGATAAAAAAATATTAAAAGCGTCTAATAATACATCGATGGATGACTCAGTTAAACTGATGTTAGAGAATGTAACTCAAGTAAATCCCCCTCCTTCAGATTATAAAGGAGAGAGAATTGTAATGGCTTTTAGTATTCAAAATAGAGCTTTTAAAGTTTTCTATCCGCAATACTAATTATAATTCGGATTTTTCAGCAAGAGTATTTGTGTCAACTTTGAATAGTTTCAAGTAGTCATAAATAGGACCTTGTCTGTTAGGTTGAATCCAACTAAAATCTTGGTGAAGAGCATTCATCGACATTTGATTGTATTTGTCTTTGTCATTGAAGAATATATTTAAGCCTTCTTTTAGTCCAGAATAGAATCCTTCTCCGTTGATATCTTTAGTCAAAACGCCTGTTTGATTTTCGCCGCTACCAATAACAGTATCAACGATTCCGCCTGTTGCAGTCGCAATAACAGGTGTGCCCATAGCGAATGCTTCACTTTGAGTTAATCCACATGGTTCAAACTTACTAGGCATCAAGAAGAAGTCTGTAGCTGCCATTAGTGCAGGGTTTGGAGCAAATCCGTGAGCAAATACTACTCTGTTTGAATCTTCAGGTTTCAGTTTTTCTTTTAATTCTTTGATGATTTTTTTCTTTTCGCCGCCTTCGCCATCTTCACCACCTATGTAGAATATTGGTTTTGGTTTATCTCCAAAGTCTTTTTCCCAATTTTCATATAGTTCTTTAACTGAGTCTGCTAAGATGTCGACACCTTTTTGTTCAACAAGTCTATGCGCGTATGAAATAATTGGTGTATTTTTAATTTCTTCATCTGATAATTCAGGTAGATTTGTTTGTCCAACATTTTCAAGATTGTTCACTTTTTTCTCGCCGCTCGCAAATGACTTCATAAATCCGTTGTAGAAGTCTCTTTTGTTTTCAAATCTTGCTTGAATAACTTCTTCTTGAGGAGCATCATTTTTGTATATTTTGAAAGGCACCCCGGTTTTATCAATAAAGAAGTCTTTTTTAGAAGTCATATTTATGTTGTTGATATCATTACCATTTATGATACCGGCCATTGTTCCTGCTTTTTGTCTTTCTTCAAGAGCCCATTGGAGATATTTTGATTTTTCTGGTTCATTTACAAGTTCTTTTGCATAGTTTTCAGAAACAGGGCAGAAATAATCGCTGAGCGTGACACCCATATTTAAGAAGTTTACGTGTCTGTCTCCAGTTTCACCATTCATTATAACAGCGTTTTCTAATGCTTTATGCGGTGATTTTGTTTCAGAATTTTTTACTATGTCTGCTGCAAAGTTATCAAATAAAGTATTCAAGATGTTTTCAGATACTTCTATTTTTTGATGATAATCATTGTCCATAAATGTATAACCTTGGTATTCAGCGTTGTGCCCGATAGTTATCATTTTCATATCAGATAGGGTTTTTGCTGTTGAATCGTTTAAAACTCCGAATGCATTTTCCATTGGTGCTTTATATCTTGATAATGCAGCAATTGGAGCAGCTTGCCAGTCATTAAGAACTAATCCGTCAGGCTTTCCTATAGCTTCAAGTTTTTCTTTATCCATTATGTGCAAGCCTTTTACGCTGTTTGGATCATACATTGCTTTTGCAAGTTCATAAACAGCTTTGTCAAAAAATGCGAATTTTTCAGGTTCTTCTGTTTTTGCTGTTTTTGCGTAGATTGTACCATTGAAATATTCATCATTTTTAATCAGAACAATAGGTGGGATTGGTATTGTTTTAGAGATTGTGGTTCCATCTTTTTGCTTTTGAGGAACAACCTTGCTAGTGCTGACAAAAACTTCGATAAGTTCATCTTTTGATTCTTTGTGCTTGTATGAGTGAACTCTGTATTCTGCAACTTTATCCAGGTTAAAAGATGTAGAGTCATATTTATATGTGTACACACCATTATCGTTTTTCAACGTTGAGAATCCGTTCTTTTGATACATAGGAATAAATGTAGGAGTTTTTATTCCTAATTTTTCAAAGTTCTTTTGTAAATCTACCGGAACTGCTCCTAATCCGCCTTCTTTTATAGGGGCAAATTCTGATGTAATAGACCATACAGTGTCACCTTTTTTTAGAGGTGCTTTGGCTTTTTGAGCTTCTCCAGTCATATGCGTTTCTGCTGCAGTTTTGATTTTATCGATTGCTGCAGTGTATTTCTTGTCATTGAAGCCGGCTTTTTTGTCTACTTCTTTTAAAAGTTTGAACCCATTAACATTTTCTAAGTATTTTGAATGTAATGTTTTTTCGTTTACGTCTTTTACGTAATAAGCTGTATTTTGTGCATCATAAGCTGTGTTTTCAATGTTTTTAATTTTGTCTGAAACTTTTTCTGTGATTTCTTTTTGGGTTTTTTCATCTATTACCGCATCTTTTTGCTCTTTGCTTTCTTTTGCATCTTTTGCTTCAAGTACTGTTACTCCTGCAAGTGCGCCAAGTGCTGCCCAAAGCCCTTTGTTTCCTTTTTGTACTTCTTTGACAATTGTATTGTTTGAAGTAACCTCAGCGGTAAAGTTTTGTATTTGTCTCGCTAGTTCATCATTTTTCTTAACTAGTTCTTTTATATTTTTTGAATCTATTTTATGCATTACTACTGCCACAATAGGGGTTGCTGCGATAGCAGCCAATCCACTGTATTTTAGGATGTAATCTGATATTTTGTTTTTATTTTCTTTTTGCCCGGTTGTATTTGTAAATGTATCTTTTTGAGGTGTCTGAGCTATAACTGCAGGGGCAGATGGTGTTGCCGCAGTCGGTGCAGCTTGAGAAACCTGAGCCGCAGGTTGTGCGGTTGAACTTTGAGGAGCAATGATATTTTTTCCAAAATCCTTTAATATTTCTGAACCAAAACTTACATTCATAGATACTACCTTCTTATTAATAAAATATATTATGTAATTAAAAAGTACTGAACATGATAAAAGTTGCTAATTTTTGCTAAATAGGATAAAACCCGAAATTTCTTTTGAAATACGGGCTGTACGTCTATATTTTGCATTTATTGTAAAAAAATCTTTACAAATTTTTAAAATAATTCAGAAAATCTTTCCATTGCTTCAATAGTTTTTTCTCTGTTACCAAATGAAGTTAATCTGAAATATCCTTCTCCGTTTTTTCCAAAGCCGGCACCTGGAGTTCCAACTACGGCAATCTTTTCTAAAAGGTAATCGAAGAATTCCCAAGAGCTCATTCCATTTGGACACTTCAGCCATAAGTATGGAGAATGTTTTCCGCCAGTGAACCAGAATCCTTTTTTCTCTAGTGTATCAGCGATAATTTTTGCGTTTTCGCTGTAGTAGCTTATATTTTCTTGTATCTGATTTTTGCCTTCTTCTGAAAATACTGCTTCTGCGCCTCTTTGAATTATATATGGAACGCCGTTAAACTTTGTAGTTTGTCTGCGAAGCCATAGTTTATTTATTGAAACACCTTCAAAAACAAGTTCTTTTGGAACAATTGTATAACCGCATCTTGTACCTGTAAAACCTGCTGTTTTAGATAGTGAACAAAATTCTATTGCACATTTTTTAGCATTTTCTATTTCAAAAATACTTCTTGGCAAAGAAGGATCTTTTATGAAACATTCATAGGCAGAATCAAATAAAATAACAGCTTCATTTTTAATTGCATAGTCAACCCATTTTTTAAGGTCTTCTTTGCTATACACAGCACCAGTCGGGTTATTTGGAGAACAAATGTATATTATGTCGCATTTTACTGAATCATCAGGAAGCGGTAAGAATCCATTAGATTCGTTTGCATCTGCAAATATTATTTTTCTGCCTTCCATCACGTTTGTATCAACGTATACAGGATAAACAGGATTTGGGATTAACACAGTGTTGTCTGCGCTGAAAAGATCTAAGATGTTTCCTAAATCGCTTTTTGAGCCGTCACTTATGAATATTTCATCTAGTTCTAGGTGAGTATTTCTTTCTGCGTAATATTTTTGTATTGCAACTTTCAAGAAGTCATATCCTTGTTCCGGGCCATAGCCTTTAAATGTTTCTTTTACTCCCATTTCATCGCAAGCTTTTTTCATTGCATCAACTACTGCTTTACATAATGGAAGAGTTACATCTCCAATTCCTAATCTAATTATCGGAGCATCAGGATTTTTTGCGGAAAATTCTGATACTTTTTTGGCTATTGTTGAAAATAAATAACTGTCTTCAAGTTCCAAGTAATTTTTATTGATGTTCATTTTTTCATTCCTATTTGAACTGTTGTAATCGATGTTATTAATTATACATTAATAACTTGTCTAATTCAAAGTTCGTCGTTAAAATAATTCTTTACAATTCTAAATGGTTCTTCGCGCCGATGAATTCTATTTAAATGACTTTTTTATATAATTGAATAAAAAATAATACTAGCCATGTTTTTTAGCTTCGTTTATAATCAATTTTATAAAAATAATTTGGATTAAGTGATGTATTTGAGTAAATTTTCAAATAAATATCTAAAAAAACTTTTTAAGCCAAATTGTGCCCTGGAAATATATCAGAACTATGATGATATTAATTGTCCGCCCTCGTTTTTTGAGCATTTGGGCAAGAATATAAACAAGATATCGAATAGTATCTGTATGTTCTTCAACAATAATAATAAGCAACTGTGCTATATAGAATGTAGAATACCAAAAACACCATCAAACTAACCTGATGGTGTTTTTTTATGTCGATAAATAAGAAACGGAGATAACAATGTTAAGAGTGATGACAGCAGGAACTATCAGACCAAAGTTCAATCAGTTAAAATCAGTGGTTCAAATAAATCAAAATCATCAAAGACCAAAGGTTGCATATCAGTATAATTTAAATAAAGATGTGATTTCGTTTACCGGTTCAAGATTTGATGCAGAAGACAAAAAAATATTTACTTGTTCGGATAACAAAGAACTAGCTGAAAAAATAGCCGATAAGTCAGACTTGGACTTGGGTTCTGTTATTTCAAAAAAGTTTAAAAACGGAGAAACATACGTTAAGCTTATGGATGATGTAAATGATAAATCCGTATATCTTGTAAACGCAGGAAATGACCCAATCAATGACAATCTGATGGAATTCTTGCAAATGGTAGATGCTTCTAAAAGAAACGGTGCAGAAAAGATTACGGCAGTTATGCCTTACCTTCCATATTCAAGACAAGACAGGCTATCTTCTACAGGAGAAGCGCTGACTGCAAAGCTTGTTGCAGATGGACTTGAAAAAGCAGGGGTAGATAAAGTTATAACATTTGACCTACACTCTGTTCAAATACAAGGTTTTTATGATGTGCCTTTAAAAAATATTTCTGCAGTTCCTCTTTTTGCTGATTACTTCAAGAATAAAGGCAATATGAAAGACTTTGTCGTTGTAAGTCCTGACGTTGGAGGAATTAAAAGAGCAGAATCACTGGCAGCTGCACTAGAAACACCAATGTCTGTAATCTATAAAAAAAGGGAAGAGCACAATGTCGCTAAAGCAGTTGATATTCTTGGCGAAGTAGAAAATAAAAATTGTATCTTAATGGATGATATGATCGATACTGCAGGAACGATAACTGAAGCGGTTAAAATGCTTAAGAAAAAAGGCGCTAAGGATGTATATATCTGTGCCACTCATGGTATCTTCAGTGA
>JAEZOG010000272.1 GCA_023414155.1 Cyanobacteria bacterium OH_CFB_184
CGATTGCCATGTCTATTGATTCAATAACATTTTTAAGGAAATCAGAACTTTTCACTTGGACTGTTATTACATCTTGTGGTTTTACCAAGAAAGATGGAATATCAACCTTTTTACCGTTAACAAGAACGTGACCGTGGTTAACGATCTGACGTGATTGTTTTCTTGTAATAGCAAAGCCAGCTCTGTAAATTACGTTATCAAGTCTTGACTCAAGAAGTTGAAGTAAGATTGTACCTGTAACCCCTTTTCTTCTTGCTGCTTCGTTGTAATATTTAGCGAATTGCTTTTCACTTACTAAATAAGTAAGACGAATTTTTTGTTTTTCTTTTAAATGGATTGCATAGTCAGAAAGTTTTTTTCTAGCAGCACCGTGCTGACCTGAAGCTTGCTGTGTGAATGTAGAAACTAGCTTTCTGTTAGATAAATCTTTTACGCCGTAGTTACGGAATAATTTATTAGTAGGTCCTGTATATCTAGCCAATTTTTTGACTCCTTACGTTAATTGTTATACTCTACGTTTTTTAGGAGGACGACATCCGTTGTGAGGGATTGGCGTTACATCCTTGATCATTGTGATTTCAAGTCCAGCAGCTTGGATAGCTCTTATAGCCGTTTCTCTTCCTGAACCTGGTCCTTTAATATAAACTTCAACCTTTTTCATTCCTTGGTCGATTGATTGTTTAGCAACTTTTTCTGCTGCTGATTGAGCTGCGAATGGAGTTCCTTTTCTTGCGCCTTTGAAGCCGCAACCACCTGCTGATGCCCAAGCAATAGCATTACCTTGTGTATCTGTTGATGTCACTATAGTATTATTAAAGGTTGATTGAATGTGAACAATTCCTTGTAAAACATTCTTTTTTTCTTTCTTTTTAGTTTTTACTGGTCTAGCCATTGTTCTTTATTACTCCTTTAATTATTTCTTTTTAGAAACTGGTCCTGTTTTTTTACCACGTCTAGTTCTAGCGTTTGTTTTTGTTCTTTGACCTCTAGCAGGAAGATTACGTCTGTGACGCATTCCTCTGTATGAGTTGATTTCGCTTAATCTTTTGATGAAAAGTGAAACTTCTCTTCTTAGGTCACCTTCAATAGTGTAATTAGCTAGCTCAGCTCTTAATTTTTTAATATCGTCATCGGTAAGATCATCAGATCTCAAATCTTCTGAAATTCCACAAGCCGCTAATATATTTTTAGAACGCGTTGGCCCTATACCAAAAATATAGGTTAATGCTATTATCATTCTTTTGTTACGAGGTAAATCTACCCCAGCGAGTCTTGCCATTGTGTCTCCTTTTATTTAATTTAAATTAACCTTGTCTCTGTTTGTGTTTTGGGTTTTCGCAAATTACTGCTACTCTGCCTTTTCTTTTAATTACTTTGCATTTGTCGCAAAGTTGTTTAACTGATGCTCTAACTTTCATTGTATATTTTCCTTTTTGTTTACTTAAGTCTATATGTTATTCGACCTCTTGTAAGATCGTATGGTGTCATTTCGACTTTAACTTTGTCTCCCGGTAATATTCTTATGAAATTTTTTCTTATTTTGCCGGATATGTGAGCTAAGATTTCATGGTCGTTTTCTAGTTTTACTATAAACATCGCGTTGGGCAATGATTCTAGTATTGTTCCTTCAAATTCGATTACATCTTTTGACATTTAGACCTCGTGACTAATTTGGCTCAGTATATATATCGTACATGTTCAAGATTTTGACGCAAGTGTTTTTTTCTTAGATTTATCTTAGTTTCCGCATGAAGTTGAAAATTATTGTTAAATTGTTTTTTTATAATATGGAAATAAACAATAAACTTAGGCATGCTTAAACCCCTCATTAAATAGGGTTTTTTGTGATTAATGTAACAATTTCTTAATATTTTAATTATTAATATTTTTAAATAAACAATTACAAAAAGAAGATTAAATGTCGAACTTTTTATAGATTGAGTCTATGTTTCTTAAGTAATAATTTAGATCAAAACAGTCTTCAATTTCTTCTTTTGAAAGATAATTTTTTATTTTTTCATCGTTTAATAAATTTTGTTTGAAATCGCCGCTATCAGAATTAAATGCTTTTAGGGCGTTTTCTTGAACCAATTTATATGCTTCTTCTCTTAAAAGTTTTTTATTGCAAAGTTCAAGCAAGACCCTTTGAGAAAAGACGATTCCACCATAAAGATTGGTGTTTTTAAGCATATTTTTTTCGTTTATGACAAGGTTTTCTATAGTGTTTTTAAGCCTGTTCAACATATAGTCTGTAAGTATAGTAGAGTCTGGGAAAATAATTCTCTCAGCACTGCTGTGGCTTATGTCTCTTTCGTGCCAGAGAGCTATGTTTTCAAGAGCAGCAATGGAATTTGATCTGACTATTCTTGCTAAACCAGAAAGATTTTCGCCTGAGATAGGATTTTTTTTGTGTGGCATAGCAGAAGAACCTTTTTGTCCTTTTGCAAATCCTTCTTCTACTTCTAGGACTTCTGTTCTTTGAAGGTGTCTTAATTCTACTGCGCACTGCTCTATAACAGATGCTATAAGCGCAAGAGCTTGGTGATATTGTGCGTGAACGTCTCTTGCAATTACCTGGGTAGATATTTTAGCTGGTTTTAAGCCTAGATTTTGGCAGGTAATTTTTTCTATTTCTGGATCAATGTTGCTGAAGGTTCCGACTGGTCCAGAGATTTGTCCGATTTGAGCTTCTTCGCTTGCTTTAATAAAGTTTCTTAAGTTTCTTTCAAATAGGTCAATCCAGTTGCAAAGCTTAACGCCAAAAGTCATAGGTTCTGCGTGAACGCCGTGAGATCTTCCTATGCAGATTGTGTTTTTATGTTCTTTTGCTTTGTTTTTAATTGTAGAAATAAGTTCTTCTAAGTCTTGTTTAATGATTTTGCTTGCGTCTTTAATTTGAAGAGCAAGGGCTGTATCTATGATATCAGAGCTTGTGACTCCCATATGAATGTATCTTGAGTTTACTCCGACATTTTCATTTACGTTTGTCAAAAATGCTATTACGTCGTGATTTACTTCTTTTTCTATTTCATCAATTCTTTCTATGTTGAAAGAAGATTTTTCTATAATATCTTTTAGAGCTTCATCAGGAATTTGCCCGAGTTGGTTGTAGGCTTTACATATTGCTAGTTCTACGTCGAGATAGTAGTGGAATTTGCTGTTTAAATCCCATATTTTTTTCATTTCGCTTCGAGAATATCTATCAATCATGTTAAAACCTTTATTTTGAGACTATTTATTCTACAATGAAAAGAGCTAAGTGTCTAATAAATGCCACATTATTCGTGTAGGTTTATTAAAACTTTTATGAATATAGTGTGGTGTATAATATAATTTAGTATTATAAAGAGTAATCATTATCTATTATTAAATGAGGTTCAAAATGACAAAACAGCCATTTTTCTACGATATAACTTTAAGAGACGGTAACCAGTCGTTAAAAAAACCATGGAACACAAAGGAAAAAGAAATTATATTCAAGCACCTTGTTGAACTTGGTGTACAAGGTGTAGAAGTTGGCTTTTCTGCCGCTTCAGATATGGACTTTGAAGCTTGCAGTCATTTGGCAAAAATAGCTCCTGATAATTTAGTAATATCTGGGTTAGCAAGAGCAGTAGAATCTGACATTATAAAAGTAGCTGAGGCTATAAATATATGTAATAAGCCAAGAATTCACACTTTTATTGCGATGAGCCCGTTTAATATGAAGTATGTTTTAAATAAAACGCCTGAGCAGGTTCAAAAAATTGCTATTGAAGCTGTAGAGTTTGCTAAAAAAACTATAGGGCATAAAGGAGAGGTTCAATTTTCGGTCGAACATTTCGGCGATTGTATGGAAAACCTTGATTTTGTCGTTGATTCATTAAAAAAAGTTGTAAAAGCAGGAGCTAGAGTTATAAACTTGCCTAATACCGTTGAAAGGACAAGGGTTAAAACTTTTGTTGATATGGTAGAAAGGGTTTATACAGAACTTCCAAAGGATATAATTATTTCTGTACACTGCCATAATGACCTTGGAATGGCTACTGCTGCTACAGTTGAAAGTTATTTTGCAGGAGCGGTTCAGCTTGAGTGTTGTTTAAATGGTTTAGGTGAAAGAGCTGGTAATACCAATTTATATGAAGTTGCAGTTGCGCTTCATAATTCTGGAGTGGACGTACCTCTTGATTTGTCAAAGATTTACGAGTTAGCACTTGTAATCGCTGATATGTCAAAAGTTGCAATATATGAAAAGGCACCTCTTATTGGTCCTGATGCGCTTGCTCATAGAAGCGGAATTCATCAAGACGGAGCTGTTAAGACAAAAGATATGGAAAAAGGTGCTTATAGGCCCATTCACCCATCTCTTATTGGAAGAAAAGATGATGAAAAAATCGGATTTACTTCTCAGTCAGGCAAAACAGCTGTGTTTGAGATTATTTCTTCTTCAGGTTACCCTGTCACTATTCAAGAAGCAGCTAGAATTACTCCTTTAGTTAAAGAGTCTGCTGAAAAAGTAGGAGAACTTCCAACAAGAAATATCATCGACATTTACTTTAAGGAAGTATTCAATGTAAAAGGACCGTTTAAATTGCTTGAATTAGATGAAATTTCTGATGGTAAGTTTGAGCTTAAATTTAATCATTACGATCAGACTTTTGATGTTGTCGGAGAAGGAAATGGCCCATTAGATGCTTGTTTAAATGCTCTTAAATCGGCAGGTTTTGACTATAAACTTTTACACTACGAACAAAAAGCTCTTGATGAAGAGATTTTAGGCTCTGGTGCAACCGCGATGACTGTTATTCACTTTGAATCACCCACAGGTGAAACGATTGTTTCAAGAGGTAAAGACGAAAGTACTATTAAGGCTAACGTCAAAGCTATATTTAATGGTTTAAACTTAATCTCAAAGGCAAATATAGATGGATAATCAAAAGAGAAAACAAGAACTCGTCGAAAAAGACATAAAGTACGTCTGGCATCCTGATACTCAAATGAAAGAGTATGAAACAGAAAGCCCTATCATAATTGAAAAAGGCGAAGGCATTTATGTCTGGGATATCGACGGCAATAAATATATTGATGCAATTGCTTCTTGGTGGGTAAATACTCTTGGGCATTCTCATCCTAGGCTTAATAAAGCTCTTTGTGAACAGGTTAAAAAAATTGAACATGTTTTATTGGCAGGATTCACCCATATACCTGCAATTGAGCTTGCAGAAGAACTTGTAAAAATTGCTGATAACGATTTAAAAAAGGTTTTTTATTCTGATAACGGCTCTACCGCAACAGAAGTTGCTTTAAAAATGGCTTATCAATATTGTGTGCAAACAGGAAACCCACAGAAAACGAAATTTGTAGCTCTCGAAAGTTCATATCATGGTGACACATTAGGCGCGGTGTCTGTTGGTAGCGTAGATATTTTTTATAAAATATTTAAACCATTATTGTTTAATGTTTTTCAGGCAAAAAGCCCTTATTGCTATAGATGCCCGATGGGGTTAGATAACAAAACTTGCAGTATTGAGTGCATAGGTTCGGTAGAAGAAATTTTTGAACAAAACCACAATGAAATAGCCGCGATGATCGTAGAACCTTTGGTTCAAGGTGCCTGCGGGATGAGAATGTATCCTCCCGAGTACTTAAAAAAATTAAGAGCGCTTTGCGATAAATATAATATTATTCTTATTGATGATGAAGTTGCTATGGGCTTTGGCAGAACCGGCAAGATGTTTGCCTATGAACACGCAGAAATTGTGCCAGACATTGTTTGCCTTGCAAAAGGAATAACAGCAGGCTATTTGCCATTGGCAGTTACTATGACTACAGAAAAAATATTTAATGCTTTTTACGATGAATATGAAAAGTATAAGACTTTTTATCACGGGCACAGTTTTACGGGGAACCCACTGGCGGCGAGTGTTGCGGTCGAAAATTTAAAAATATTCAAAGAAGAGAGAATTATAAAAAAACTTCAGCCCAAAATAAGACACTTTCATAAAGAATTAGATAGATTAAAAGAGTTGGAATTTGTCGGAGATGTCAGATATACCGGCATGGTTGGAGCAGTTGAGCTTGTTAAAAACAAAGAAACAAAACAGCTTTTTGACTCTAATTTAAGAATAGGCAAAAAAGTTTATGAAGAAGCTCTTAAAAGAGGGGCAATTTTAAGACCGTTAGGGCATATAATATATTTTATTCCACCATATGTGATTACTGATGAACAAATAACGACTCTTGTTGAAATCGCCTATAATTCTATAAAAGCAGCAACAGATTCTATTCTTGAATAAAAGGATTTTCTTTTGGCGAATCTTGCTTTTCTTTTTCTTTAGAAAGATTTTTAAACCAGCTTTTGATGTTTCCTAAGAGGTCTTTTTCTTCTTCTTCACCTTCAAGTTGGTGTTCAAAAGAATCTTCATCGTGACCTTCAAAGAGATCACCTTTTTGGTGATTTCCTTTGCCGTCATCTTTTTTTCCTCTTTTAAAGTAGCCTAAATTGCCGCCGCCGCCATTATTTAGCATTTGCTGCGCTTCTTGGATTACCGGTTTGTAGCCTGGACCTTTGAAGTCAAAAGACATAATACAATTCCGTGTTAGTAATCAGTATTTGCAATCTGTGCAAGGTTGGGAAACGAAGTTTAACACTTCTTAATATTATTATATACTATGTTTGTAGAAAGTTAAATCCTTTGTTCGTATTAGTATTAACTTTTATAACAAGATTTGAATAATAGCATGAGTTTTGGTCGCTTTTTGACCTTTGTATTTTTAAATAAGGCAACAAAATGATGACAGTTATAAATAAATAATTAATAATGAAGTAAAACAGAAACGGCAGCTGGTGAAGGACGTAAATCTAAATAATTTTTCATATAGATTTGTAGACCCGGGTAGATTTAATAAACCCGAGAAAACGCTCGATGCAGCAAGGTCTCAAGAAACAATCTTTGAGCTTCCGCAAAAGCAAACACCTTCATCCCAGCCAAAAGATGCTGCTCAAGCAAATAATAGACAGCAATTTGTTATGAACAAGGAGTTTATTAATTTTAATGCCGGCGAAAAAATCCTTCTTTTGAGAGAATTATTGAATTTCCCAAAAGAGATAAAAGATTTTCTTATGCTTATGATGGATAAATCTCAAGCGGCTCAAACCCAAGATATGCAAGCTTTGGTTAATACTATGCTTGCAAATAATGTTGATATTTCAAAAATAATTTCGTTTTTGCAAAATAATGGAAAAGAAGCAACCGCAAAGTTGATACAGATGATGGCTAATTTTAGTCAAATGGGCACAAGCACAAATACAGATGAGTTAAAAACCTTAACTGCACTGATTACCGCCTTTGTGCCAACGGCAGAAACTTCTCAGAATAATGCTCTTAAAAACCTGCTTTTGTTGTATTTGCCGTGGCTTCCTTTGCAGAATAACACAGGATTTAAATTAGAAATTGGCGGATTTGGTGCTGATGAAGAAAAAGCATCAGAAGATTCAATGACAATATTGATTGCAACTGAAAATTTCGGTAACGTTAAAGTTCTCTTATATAAAGCACCAGCGGATAACATACAAATCCAGTTTTCTTGTTCAAAAGATTTTCCTAAAGAAGAAATTCTAGAAGAGTTAAAAAAAGAAACAGATGATTATAAACTTAAAATGGAAATAGGGTTTGAAGAAAATAAAACCTTACAAAAAACTGAACAATCAATAAAAGAACAGCAGATTTCTATGAACGCAGGGCAAAAAGTTAATTCCTTGCTGGTTCTGATGGCTCATTATGTGGTTAAAATAGTTTTGGGCGTTGATAAAGCATATAC
>JAEZOG010000277.1 GCA_023414155.1 Cyanobacteria bacterium OH_CFB_184
GGGTATGGAAGATGCCATAAACAGAGCCAAAATATATTTAGAAGCTGGCGTAGATGGCATAATGATTCATTCTCGCCAAAAATCTTTTGACGAAGTAAAGGAATTCGCTCGTTTGTATAACAAACTCGAAAATAGAAAACCTTTAGTTGTAGTTCCTTCTTCATATGCTTCAGTTAAGGAAAAAGAACTTGTCGAAAACGGAATAAATATAGTTATATATGCAAATCACCTATTAAGAGCGGCTTATCCTGCGATGGTTAATACTGCAAAAAATATACTTGAAAATCATAGTTGCAAAGAAGCTTCAGATAAATATTGCATGAAAATTAAAGATATAATCACTTTAATCCCGGGAGCAAAATAATGAAGGTAAATGAGTTTTACCAAATATTAAAAGATAATAGCGTAAATTGTTTTTGTGGAGTGCCTGATAGTTTACTGAAGGATTTTTGCGCATACATTACAGATAATGTTGAATCTAAAAATCATATAATCACAGCAAATGAAGGTAATGCAATCGCTTTAGCCTCAGGTCATTATCTTGCAACAGGTGATGTGGCAGTTGTTTATATGCAAAATTCGGGCTTAGGGAATTGTGTTAATCCATTATTATCATTAACTGATGAGGAGGTTTATAATATTCCTGTCCTTATGCTTATTGGTTGGAGAGGTGAACCTGGTATCAAAGATGAACCTCAGCATATAAAACAAGGGAAATTAACTGGAAGTCTTTTAGAGTCAATGGGTATAAACTATTCTATCTTACCATCTGACATAAATGATGCCAGAAAGGCCATAGATCAAGCGTTTTGTTATATGGGCGACACTAAAAAACCATATGCTTTTTTGGTTTCTAAATCAACTTTTGAAAAATATACCTTGTTAAATAAAAAACAAAATAATGCTGAGCTAACAAGAGAAGAATCAATTGTTGAAGTCGCTAAGATGCTTTCTTCTGATGATATTGTGGTTTCAACTACAGGTCAGATTTCTCGAGAATTGTATGAGTATCGTGAGAATAATTCACTTTTGCATCAAAGTGACTTTTTGACAGTAGGATCTATGGGCCATGCCAGCTCTATAGCTCTTGGGATTGCCCTTCAAAAACCAGAAAGAAACGTTTATTGTTTCGATGGAGATGGTGCTTTATTAATGCATATGGGTGCTTTACCTGTTATTTCCTCATTTAAGTTGAACAATTTTAAACACGTTGTATTTAACAATGAAGCTCATGATTCAGTTGGCTCTCAGCCGACATCTTGTGATGTTGTTGATATAAAAAAAATGGCGCTGGCATGTGGATATGACTCTGTTATTACTGTTTCTTCCAAAAAAGAATTAAGTAAAAAAATCTCTGAGTTTATAAAAGGCAACGGTACTTGTTTATTAGAGATCAAGGTGAAGTGTGGTGCCAGAGAAGATTTGGGTCGCCCCAAAGAAACTCCTGTTGAGAATAAAAAAAGTTTTATGTCGTTTTTAAATGAAAATAAAACGTTTGTCGGCAGAAATTCGATAAAAAATCTTGAAACGATAATAAAAACAGAAAAAGCGCAAAATGTATTGATTTTTACAGGTAAAAAATCTTTTGAACCGATAAATAAAATAGTAAAAAAATATATAAAAGGCACAAAGATAACGTATTATTGCGATTTTTCCAATAATCCAAAGGCTGATGAAGTAATGGCTGCTGTTCAAAAGTTAGGCTCGAATTATGATTTAATACTTGCTGTCGGTGGCGGTAGCGTTATTGATTTTGCCAAGCTATATAAGTTTTGCATAGATAATAATTTAGATATAAAAGATGCGTTTTCTAAGAATATTAAAATACAATCAAAAACAAAACTGGTAGCCATCCCGACAACTGCAGGGACAGGCTCTGAGGCTACTCAGTTTGCAGTTGTTTATATAGATGGTATAAAACATTCACTTGAAGATAAAACGGTTCTGCCTGATTATGCAATAGTAGACAGCCAATTTGTAGAAAAAATGCCTCAATATATTAAAGCTTGCTGTGCTTTAGATGCTTATTGTCAAGCAATAGAGTCGTTTTTCTCCGTAAATTCCACAAAAGAAAGCATTTCTTATGCGAAAAAATCAATAGAGCTGTGTAGAGATAATTTGGTTGAGTATGTAAATTCAAATGATGAGAAAAAAGCTTTAAATATGTCATTAGCATCAAATCTTGCAGGTAAAGCTATAAATATTTCTAAAACAACAGCAGCACACGCAATCTCGTATACTCTTACAAGTAAATTTGGATTGCCTCATGGTCATGCTGTAGCATTAAGTATTGCCAATTTGATAAAATATAATTTGCAAATCGATGAAGCTTCTAACCAAGATAAAAGAGGGTCAGACTTTGTAAAATCCCAAATGCAAGAGTTATATTCTATATTGAAAATTGAAGATCCTGTAATATATTTTATAAGCTTGTTTGAACGTGTGGGACTGGATTATAACCTAAAAAAACTCGGAATTGAGGATTTGTCTTGTATAATAAGTTCAGTGGATAAAAACAGGTTGAAAAATAATCCTAAAATATTAAGCACTCAGGAGCTGGAGAAAATACTGATTAATGATTAAGTTTTTGGATCTGCATAAGATAAACGAACGATATCGATCTAAAATAGATGAAGCGATAAAGACTGTTATCGATAGCGGTTGGTACATTCTTGGACATTCAGTCGAAAAGTTCGAAAAGAAATTTGCTTCTTATTGCGGGGTAAAACATTGTGTCGGTGTAGCTAATGGATTAGATGCGTTGAATTTAATCATCAAAGCATATGGGTTCAAAGAAGGCGATGAAATTATCGTTCCTGCTAATACTTATATCGCTTCTATTCTTGCTATTGTTGAAAATGGATGCACACCTGTTTTGATCGAACCTGATCTAGAGACATATAATATTGATCCAAATCTAATTGAACAAAAAATTACAGATAAGACAAAAGCGGTTATGGTTGTTCATCTTTATGGGCAGTCAGTAGATATGAATCCGATTGTTGAAATTGCAAAAAAATATAACTTAAAAGTCATTGAAGACTCTGCCCAAGCTCACGGTGCCTTTTACAAAGGCAAAAGAACCGGAAGCTTGGCTGATGCCAGTGGATTTTCTTTTTACCCTGGTAAAAATCTGGGCTGTCTTGGTGATGGCGGTTGCGTTACAACTGACGATGATGAACTCTTTGAAAAAATAAAATCGCTTAGAAATTATGGTTCTAAAGTTAAGTATCATAATATTTATCAAGGCGTAAATTCTCGTTTAGATGAAGTTCAAGCAGCTATATTAGATGTGAAGCTTGAATATCTGGATGAAGATAATCAAAAAAGAAGAGAAGTCGCTGAATTTTACTTAAAGAATATAAAAAATCCAAAAGTAATCTTACCTACTGTTAAAGATGAAATGGCTCATGTGTGGCACGTTTTTGTTGTTAGGGTTGAAGATAGAGATAAATTTAAAAATTATATGGATAAAAATTCAATCGAGACAAATATACACTATCCGATACCTCC
>JAEZOG010000014.1 GCA_023414155.1 Cyanobacteria bacterium OH_CFB_184
ATTTATATGTGAAATTATTTTTAAGTGTCTTGCAAATTATAAAAACTGCAGGCAAATAAGCTAATATGTATCCGAAACTATATTGAGTTATATAACCGATTCCGCCGCCTAGAGCGAAAATAGGGAAATACGCAAGGCCTAACAATATATATAGTCCAACTGAAATTGAGGCAAAAATGCTGCCCAAAAGTGTCGCAACGTAGAAAATTACCGGGATTTGAGGAATGTATTCGTAATATTTTGTAGTTAATAGCTGACCAGAATGACTTTCCATAAATTTTATAGGATAGAAAAATGCTTCTGGAGAAAGAGTGTAATGGAAAAATGAAAGTTGCGTAAAGGTTGAAATAATTATTAAAAAAGTACAAAAGGCGACAAGAGTTAGCGATCCTAAGTTGAATCTTACTTTTTGTTTAGAGTGTTTAATTTGTTTGAATTGAGATTCAATCCTTTTGCTCATAATAGTAATTAACCTTGTTAATATTTGTGATTACTTTTTCGTATAAGGTTTTGAACTTATCATACCAGATATTTTCAGTAAACATTATGATTGCATTTTCGCCGTTGTCTTGATAATAGTTTTTTCTTTGACCGATAGAGGTAAATCCAAGTTTTTCATACAAAGAAATTGCGGCGACATTGCTTTCTCTTACTTCTAATGTAATGTATTTTATCATTTGTTTATAACAATCTTCAATAAGTGTTACAAGAAGAATTTGCGCCAATTGTTTGTTTCTGTACTCGGGGTGCACGGCAAGTGTCGTTATGTGAGCTTCTTCAAGAATTTGCCAATATCCTATGTATGCCAATAATTTGTTAGTTTTTGTTTCAAAAACGCAATAATAATGAGCAAGTTTGTTGGATAGTTCGTTATAAAATGAATTTTTTGACCAATGATGATTAGGATATGCAACTTCTTCTATTTTCATAACCTCATCGACATCATCAGGTGTCATTTTTCTGATTTTTACACATAATGCTTTTTTCATATTGAAAAATTGTAGCAAAGACGCAGTTAACTTTCAATTCAATATATTTTAATTTTTTTTCGACTAGTATTTTTAATGGATTTTTTGATTTCATCTAATCTAAAAATATGTTTTTTAAAATAAAAATACAAAAAACGGAGGATATAATGCCTTTTATAAATAGATTATTATACTGATAGTATTTTACGATACTAGACTTTTATTACTTGAGGTAGGTTTGAAAAAATTTAAATTTAGATTGGAAACAATCCTAAAGCTTAAAGAAAAAGCATTGGATGACAAAATGCTAGAGTTGGCTAAAGTTACTCAATTGCTTCAAGAAGAGGAGAATAAGTTAAGTAATCTTTTTAACAAAAAAAACAGTACAAATGATTATCTTATCGAAATTTATCAAAAATCAGAGTGTTTAAATCTTCAAGAAATTCAAAACCATAAAGATTATTTAGTCCAGATTTCAGTAAAAATTCAAAACCAAGAAAACGTCTTGAAGCAAATAACCGCTCTTGTAGCAGAAAAACAAAAACAGGTCCACGAAGCTTTGAAAGAAAAGAACATTCTTGAAAAGTTAAAAGAAAAACAATCAGAAAAGCATTATTTAGAAATTGTTCAAAAAGAAATGTCTGAACTGGATGATATTTCAATTAGTAGATATAGAGCATTATAAGTAGACCGGGGAGATTATGACAAATACAATTAGCGATTTATTTATGAATATGGTGCAGCCTTCTGCAGAAAGTTCCAAGTCAACTCAAAATTCTGTAAAAGATAGCAGCGTGTCATTTGATAAAATATTGAATAATTATAATCAATCAAACGCAGCATCAACTGCCCAAAATAATTATGCTGATAAAAAATCATTAGCTCCAGAGAAAAAGACTGATAATTCGAATTTGAAAAAATCAGATGATTATTCATTCAATGACAAAAACGATGATAAAATCAAAAACTCCAAGTCAGATTGTGACAAAGTAAACGAGAAGGATAATCAGTCAAAATCAACTGATAAAAATTATGAAAAAGATATAAAAGACGAAAATTTATCTAAAAACACTGCAGAAAAACAAAAAAATACTGTTGAAGAAGATGAAAAACGTGTAAAAAGTTCTGTTAAAAAAGATGATTATTCAACAGAAAAAACTACTGAACAAAGCAGTGTTTTAGATGCAGATAAAGTAGAAGAAATAGCAAATTCTGATAAAAGTGAAAATATAGACTCTGAAGATCAATCCAATCAGGAATCTGAACAAAAACAGGTCCAACAACAGTCAACAGTCCAAGTTCAGATATCCTTGTTTGAACAATCAGTAGCTCAGGCTATAAACCCTGACTTGCAATTGAATAATCAAACAGAACTTAGCTCTGAAAGTAAAGTGTTAAATGATTTGTCTCAGGCTGATTCAAAAATTCAAGCTGAAAACATCGATACTCCTGAAATGCAAATTAATATTGATAATTTGGCTGATGCGCCAAGAGAAACTAAAGTACAACAACCAATTCAGAATAAATCCGAATTAAATACTAAGGTTGAAATTGACATCAATACAAATGAATTAAATATTAAAGAAAATTTAAGCAATGAGCAAGTTGCTATTGAGCAAAATATGGAAGTTTCGGCTGATGATATGCCTAATACAATTCAAATAAAAGTGTCAAATGATGTTCAAGTTGATTCAAGCAGAAGCAAAGACAATCAAATAGAGATAAATAACCAGCAGTTAAATCAGTCTGTCATTTCTGAAATCGATGCAGAAGTTGTGAATTATAACAACAACTCGAGTAGTAATTTTTCTAATCAGCAAAACGCTTCAGAACAGATTGTTAAGCTTTCAATAGAATCATTATCTTCTAGTTCTGAACCGTCAGATTTTACAAATATAATAAATCACTCAAACGGTCAGTTAGCTCAAGATAAAATTCAAGTTAATACAGCCCCAATATCTGCAAAAGAATTGACTAAGTTTGATATTATGAATCAAATTGCAGAGAAATTACCAACTTTAAAAGCCGGTACTGAAAAAGTTGAAATAATTTTAAAACCTGAAAATTTAGGTAAAGTAAACGTCGAACTAGAGAGCACCAGAGGTGTTGTTAACGCAACTTTAATCGCTGAAAATAAACAGGTAAAAGAACTTTTAGAGAAAAACATTGATACATTAAGAAATAACTTAACAGCTCAAGGAGTGAATGTTAATACAGTAACTGTTAAGGTTGAAGAACCTACAAAGTCTGCATTTAACGCGTTTGATTTCAACCAAAATAATTTTGGCTCTGATACAACAAAACACCAAAATAGTTTTAGTGAAACACAAAACGCTGATTATGATGCTAACGGGTCTTCAAATATACTTGGGAGTGATGAAAATGTAGCTACTGCAACTGAAAATAACACAGAAGCAGGCAAGCTCCATTCTGGAATGGTTGATTATAAGGTTTAGGAGGAAAAATGAGCACAATACAAAGTCAATTAACAAACATGCAAAATATAACAGCTCAAGCTCAAGCTGCAGCAAAGGAAAAAACGGGAGCTTCTTCAACTCTTAATCAAGATGCTTTTTTGATGCTTATGTTAGAGCAATTAAAACATCAAGATCCTTTGAATCCTATGAGTAACCAAGAGTTCTTGTCCCAACAAGCTCAGTTTACTCAGTTAAATGAAATTCAGGATATGAACAAAAATATGAGTATTAACAATCAAATTATGCAAGCAAGTTCATTGATAGGAAAAGAAGTTTCGATAATTGATCCAAATGATTCATCTAAAACAATAAAAGGAGTTGTTGATTCAGCTAATTTCAGCGGATCTGAATCCACTATTGTTGTAGGTGGGGTTGATTACCCTCTAGGGTACGTAATTAAAGTATCAAACCCTGGAGCTTCTCCTGGAACAGATACAACAGCATCAAATCAATAAAAAACATAAATAAACTAGACAATAATTAAAAAAATAAATAATCGGGAGGAAAAAATGGGACAAGCTTTTTACACATCCATTGGAGGTATCAAAGCAGCACAGAACCAAATTAACGTTGTTTCAGACAACTTAGCTAACCTTAATACGGTTGCTTTCAAAGAGTCTAGCGTTAATTTCTCAGATGTATACTATAGTACATTATCTTCAGGCTCTGCCGCTTCAACAACCAACGGTGGTACTAACCCAAAACAAATCGGTCTGGGAACACAAGTAGCATCTATCAGTAGAAACTATACGCCGGGTGCAACTCAAACTACCGGTAAATCTACTGACTTGATGGTTCAAGGTAATGGTTTCTTTACTGTAATAAATGAAAATAAAGAAATATTGTACACAAGAGATGGAAGTTTTACTTTGGATTCTGATGGTAACTTAACTCTTGCAAATGGTTGCAGGCTTTTAGGTACTGCAAACTCTTTTGATACAAAGTCAGGAACGACTCCAATTCACATACCAACAGTTATTCAGTCAAAAACAACTCCTAATACCGTGGATATCGGCACGAAGCCGTTGTCAGAGTTGAATAATGCGGCTATTTCAAGCGGTGATTTTAAAATTAATATTAATAACGGTACGACTACAACATCAGTTAGCGTTACGATTGATAAAGATGACAATTTAAGTACTATAGTTGATAAAATGAATACTGCATTAGGAGCAAACGGTACAGCTTCATTAGCTGATGGTAAACTTACAGTTACACCTGCAGGAACAAATACTTTATCATTTACTTCTGGAACTTCAAACTTTGTTAAAGCTACAGAAATAGGATCTTCGCCTGCTGCTGGTCCATATGCTACAAATGTATTGGACTTTAAACAAGAGGTAATAGCATCAGAAACTGCTGATACTGCAATTAAGTATTCAAGTATGAATATCTATAATGACGGTACGATTGAAGTTCAATATTCAAATGGTGATAAAT
>JAEZOG010000056.1 GCA_023414155.1 Cyanobacteria bacterium OH_CFB_184
TTTAATATTTTTCCGCCGATTCCTAATGTAGAGTAGTTGTAGCTTGTTAGTCCTCCGGTTGGAAACCAGCCCGTTTTAACTGCGAAAATCAACAGCAATAGGGCAAAGAAGAACGAAGGTATTGCCATTCCGATACTCGACAGTATTGTCAGTATCCTGTCTATTGGCTTTTTCCAGTTTAAAGCCGCTACTATTCCAAGCGGGATACCAACCATCCAGGTAAAAAGTATTACGAAAGTCGTTAAAAGAAGCGTGTTTGGTATTCTTTCTTTTAATTTTGTCGATACTTTTTCTCCGGTGGTGCAAATGCCGAAATCACCTTTAAGAATGCTTCTTAACCACAAGCCATACTGAACCGCGATAGGTTTATCCAGCCCTAATCTTTTTGTTTCTTGAGTAAGTGTTTCTTGAGAAATCGCAGGATTAAGTTTCAACTCTGCAAGAGGGTCCACCGGGCTCAATCTGATTAAAAAGAAGCTTATCATCGTTACGATAAAAAGCAACGGTATTGTTTGAATAAGTCTCTTTAGTATGTAGGTTAAAACATTCATAGAATTAAGTTTAGTTGATTTTTTAGAATTTGCCAATTACACAACTTAACTTATCCGTAAAAATAGTTATAAACATTTTGGTATTTATTTCTTTAAATATTCTTGGGCACAACTCCAACCCGAACCATTTTTATGACAGGAATTTGCATCAGCATCATCGAGAGAGCCTCTTGGTTTAATCGAATTTTTTAATAAGTATATTTGGAAGATGTCTTTACCAACAGAATTTGGCTTTTTAAATCCATTAACGTCAATTAAAATATAGCCGCATGTTTCATAAGAACCTTTAGATTCTGAACATGTTGCATCTCTAAAATTAAAATTAACAAAACTACCATCACTTAAAATCAATCCGCTGCAAGTTGTCCACCAGTTTATGCCTTCACCATCGTACATGGTTGCTGAATTATCGTTGTTATGCCAACAATTACCAAGGTTTTCTGCTTCCAAGCATTTTTTCATGAAATTTAATTTTGTAGAGTATTTTTCCATCAAACAATTATCGTCCCAGGATGGACATAAATTTTCCATAGTGCCAGATTCCATAGTTACAAGCTGAGTCGCAGCAGCTATGTTGCTATATGCTCTTTTCCAGGCAGCAATATTTTTCTGTTCTTCAAAATATGAATGTATTACTGGGATTACCATTGCAGAGATAATTCCGATAATTACTAAAGTTATTAAGACTTCAGATAGTGTAAACCCCAAATTTTTTGTTTTTGTCATTAATGTTTTCTTTTAAATTAAATTATCATCTTTTTAATATTATTGCATATGTACTAGATTATTTATTTTTTAATGGATTGTGTAAGATTTACTTCTTTTATAAATTCTTTTACTTTTTCATAGCACCATTGATTAGAGTTGTGAGTTCCTTCATCACAAAGGTATAAACAAGCTTTATTGTTTAGTTTGTGTAGCTTTTCAGCACTTGAATGAGGTATTTTTACATCATTTTTGCTGTGCAAAATAAGTATAGGGCATTCAATTTTTGCTATTTTTTTATCGTTTTCAAATTTTTGAATGAAATGTGTTTTTTCGAATAATCCTGTGAGTATTGTCTTAAGATTGCTTAGACCTATTATTTTTAAATAGAGTTCTGTGATTGTATAAGCAGCTTCTTTTATGTTGCATATACTACTTTCAAGAATTACCGCTTTTAGTTTATATCTTAAAGCTGTTTCACAAGCTACGGTTGATCCTAGTGATCTACCCCAGAGTATAATATTTTCTGAAGGAATCCCTTGTTTTTCTAAATATTCAATTGCTGTTTCAGCGTCTGTATATATACCTTGTTCAGATGGGAGTCCTGCGCTTCTGTAGTGCCCTCTATAGGACAAAAACAATGCTCCAATACCTGCTTTTTCTAAAAATAATGCAGTATCTTGCCATTTTGATATACTCTCAGACTGCCCGTGGCAAAAGATAACAACTGTATCAGTTACTTTAGGGTTTATTCTCCAACCGTATATTCTGACAAAATCTTTTGTCATGAGTCTTATCGGTTCTATTTTGCCTTTAAGTTCAGGGATAATAGGATATACTTTTTTAATTCTCGGTGAAAAAAAGATTCTGTTCTCAAGTTTTAACCTTAATTTTCGAAAAATACCTCCCTTTTTTGGTATTAAAGAATATAAAAGTACAAAAATTAATTTGCTGAAGATGTAATAAATGTAGAAAAATATTTTCATACTATTAGTATAACAAATCCTAACAAAATGTGTAATTACTCATTCTTTATGGTAAAATAGCCTTGAACTTTTAATAGAAGGAGAAGTAAAAGATGAGTACAGCAGCTAATTTGAAAATTTACACAGATAAAGATATTGATAGAAATAAAATTTTATCAAAAAAAGTAGCTATTATCGGCTATGGTTCTCAAGGATATGGACAGATTACAAACCTGAGAGATTCTGGATGTAATGTTGCTGTGGGACTTAGATTAAATGGACCTTCTGCAAAAAAAGCTGAAGCTGAAGGCTTGAAAGTTATGAGCATTGAAGATGCGGTTAAGTGGGCTGATGTTATTCAGGTTCTTATTCCTGATGAAATTCAAGCTCAAGTATATGAAACACAAATCAAACCTAACTTAACAGCTGGTAAATACCTAATGTTCGCTCACGGTTTTAACATACATTTCAATAAAATTGTTCCAGATGCTGACATAAACGTAATAATGGTAGCTCCTAAAGGGCCAGGACACACTGTAAGAAGTGAATACCAAGTTGGTAGAGGCGTTCCTGCACTTATTGCAGTTTATCAAGATCCATCGGGAGATTCTAAAGAAGTTGCTCTTGCATATGCTTCTTGTATAGGGTCTGGC
>JAEZOG010000106.1 GCA_023414155.1 Cyanobacteria bacterium OH_CFB_184
CATCAGCACCTCTAGCTATCATTTTTTTTGATGCCTCAAGTAAAGTTTCATTATTATTTAGTACACCTGTTGAAATGCCGGTTTCACTCATGAAAAATTCTACTCCGCAGGGTTCTTCAGTAATTTCATACCCGATTACATCGCAGCCATATACTGTTTTTACAGCATTTATCGTATTTATGTGGATGTTGAGTATTTTTTGAGAAATGGCTTTATCAAAAACAACTCCAATCTTGTTGTTTTTGTAAGGTTTTAAAGAGATATTTCCTTTAAACAACTGTGAAATCGTCCAACCTTCAGTATAGAGCATATTAGATGTAATTCCCGAAAAACAAGCAGCATTAACAACATTTGGGTTAACTATAAGAGGAAATTTTTCAGAAATCCTTCTGGCAAACAAACTCGCATCACCTGCAAACCCGCCGATAGACGCCCCAACTCCTGTCGGGACAACAAATACTGAATAATTATTATTGACTGACTTATTCATTTTTAATTTCAATCGATTCATTAGGCTTTAAAATGGTACACTTCTGATTTTGATGCTCGATAATTGTTCTAAATTGTTCAGGATCAACATCTATGACATCAAAAGTTCCATAATGCATCGGAATAACTTCTTGGACTCCTAGCATTTTTGCAGCTAATGCCGCTTCTTTTATCCCCATTGTAAAATGCCCGCCAATCGGCAGTAAAGCATAATATGGACGATATAATTCTTTGAACAACTTCATTTCCTGACTAATTGCAGTATCACCGGCATGAAAAATCTTTACTCCTTCTACATCAAGAATAATACTAGCTGGTGAACCTGCATAAACTCCATTACTTGTTGAGCTGCTATGAAAAGCAGGAAGAAAATATGCACTGCCCCAATCAAATTTAATTTCACCGCCCAGACCTACAGGCATGACCACTGCACCTTTAGCTCCGCAATAATTTGCAAGTTCAAATACAGTAATAATTGGCGCTCCTGTCGCCTTGGAAAGAGGGATTGCATCACCTAAATGGTCACTATGACCATGGCTAACAAAAATGTGAGTTAATGGTTCAGTTTTTAAATCAAATTTCAAACTCGGATTTTGGGATAAAAAAGGATCGATTAATATACCAACCTTATCTTTTCTTATATAAAAAGCACTATGGCCTAAATATCTCAATTCTATTGACATAATAATTCCCCTCGCTCAATAAGTATAACAAATTTTTGAATAAGTTAAAAGAGAATAGAATCTAATATTATTTTAAATATTAGACTTGACGACAAAAAATGTTGTTGATAAACTTAATACATACCTTGGAACGGGATGTAGCGCAGCTTGGTAGCGCACCTCGCTTGGGACGAGGGGGTCGCACGTTCAAATCGTGTCATCCCGACCAATTAAAAAGGGAGCTAATAACTAGCCCCCTTTTTTAATGCAAAAGTGGCGGAGTTATCGGGCTTTTCGGGGTAGCAAAAAATACAGAGAATTTATTTTGCAGAAAAATAGCCTATTTTTAGAGCAAATTTATTCAAAATTCTCTTTTTGAAAATAATCTAGCCCACATAAAATACCAACGTTAAACTTGGGGAACAGTTTAAGAACAGTTTCTGCGTTTTACTTCGTTAAACTTGAAAATACTTCAAAAGTTGGGGCTTGACTGAATTTATTACTTCTTTTTGTTATTTATAATTTCTTCTGGTATATAAAGTTCAATTTTCTTTTGAAATGACATGTTTGTATTAAATAAAATATCGTATAAATTAAAAGGATTAGGTTCTTTTAATCCACCAGTTATCAAAATCGTTCCATTATCTAACATAGTTAATTGATGAAATATTCTGGGGAAAAGCAATTTTGGACCAATTGAAAATTTTTCAGTTTCGGGATCATATAATTCAGTTTCATAGATAGGTTTATTAGATGAATCATACCCTCCGACTATCAATACTCTACCATTGTTTAATAATATTGGAAGATAACCTGTACGTGATTCATTTAAATCACCAACCTTATAGAATAAATTGCTCTTGGTATTATAAATTGATGCAGATTTATCACCCATCAATAAGATATTCTGATTCTTTAATTCGATATAATTTTTTATTTCTTCTGTTGGAGGAGAAGAATGAATAAGCGTTGATTTACCTAAAAAAATATCATATATTTCCGATTTTTGAATATAAGTATTTTTTTTGTTTTTTAATTGGTATCCTCCTACTACAAGAATTTTATTGTTGTTGAGAGGCACAATTACCGGATTGATTCTTGGGATTGTAAAAGGAGATAAATGTTCAAATTCGTTGTTTTTAGCATTATATAACATTAAATCATTATTTTTGACAATAAAGACTTTATCTTTATCTACTTGAGTTGCAGAATACTTTAAATTAAAATACTGATGTTCTTTCTTACATTCTTTTTCCATAATACATTTATTCGTCTTATAAAAAAGATTATTGACTGGATTAAAAACCTCAATTGACCCCGCATCTAAAATTAAAACCTTACCGTCAGATAAGTTGAAAATTTTTGCATTTCTGTGTTTGTAATTCGAATCATTAATTCTAATACTTCGGCTAGCTTCTGTATTATATATTTCAGCAATTCGAGAAGCATTATGAGTATCACCACCAAGGATAAGTACATTTCCATTTTTTAATAAAATAGCAGAATGCATATACCTTGCTACACTCATATTTGCCACATATTTTATGTAACCTTGGCCTTTTTTAATATCGTTTCTTCTTTCTAATATCGGAGATATTACTGTTGTAATAAAACAGATTATAATCACTAGTAAAAAGATAATTTTTATGCGGTTTTTATTTACATTTTTCAAAAAGTATTCTCCGAATAACTATCGTCTCATTTTTATTCAATTTTATCCATTCTAGCATATTTAACAGAGGTATTTATAATGTAAGATAACAAATTATATTTTTACGATTTTTGAACCATTAAAGT
>JAEZOG010000257.1 GCA_023414155.1 Cyanobacteria bacterium OH_CFB_184
TCTTTTATCATTACAGGAAGCGTTTCATAAACTTGAGCGTTTACTTCATCTAATCTGCCTTTAATAATTTCAAATTTTTCAAAATCATTTTTTGCTGATTTATAATCTTCATCATCTTCAACTAAAGCTAAAACATCGTTTAGATTAGAAATCATCGCTTTGAACTCAGGGATAAACTCAATCAATCCTTCTGGAACAAGTGCTATACCGAAGTTTTTACCGATGTCTGCTCTTTTAGCAATTATATTAGCCATATAATTTACAACTTGAGTTAAAGACATTTTTTTAGCTTCGATTTCTTCTGAAATCAAAGTAATATTAGGCTGAGTTTGAAGTGCAACTTCTAAACCAACGTGAGTAGCGCTTCTACCCATTAATTTTATGAAGTGCCAATATTTTTTAGCTGAGTTTGCATCTCTTTGGATGTTACCGATCATTTCAGCATAAGTTTTTGTTGCTGTATCAAAACCGAAAGAAATTTCGATTTGATCATTTTTAAGGTCACCATCGATTGTTTTTGGACAACCGATAACTTGGATTCCTGCCTCTTTTTGTACAAACCACTCTGCAAGCATTGCTGCATTAGTGTTTGAATCGTCACCACCGATAATTACTATACCAGTAATATCAAGATTCTGGCATGTGTTCCAAGCTTTTGTGAACTGTTCTTCAGTTTCTAACTTTGTTCTACCTGAACCAATGATGTCAAAACCGCCAGTATTTCTGTATGCATCGATTAATTCATCAGTAAATTCAACATATTCTCCATCCATAATTCCAGATGGACCACCTAAAAATCCAAATAATTTATTATCAGGATTTGCTTGTTTTAAAGCATCGTAAATACCTGCAATAACGTTGTGACCGCCAGGTGCTTGTCCACCAGAGAGAATAACGCCGACATTTCTTTTTTTACTGTCAATGATATCTGATCCTGCTTGGAAAGTTACTATTGGTTTTCCGTATGTGTTAGGAAATAATTCAAAAATTTGTTCTTGATCTTTTATAGACTCAGTTTTATCGCCTTCATTCATAACTAGTTTATTAATGCCATTCGCTAAGCTGGCAGGCAATTTTGGCTGATATTTAAGTCTTTCGATTTGTAATGGTGAAAGTTCTTTCATGGAATTACCTTTCTGTTTTTGTATTTATACTCGATAAAATTTTACCATGAAAAAACTTATCAAAAACCTGTTATTTGATAATAGAACATTAATTAAAGTTCAAAAGTAAGTAAATGTAGCCAGTCAGCTATACTTATTTTTGCTATATCTGATACTATTAACGAGAAATATTTAATATTTTGAGGTACTAGATGAACATTAACTCGATAAAAACAAAAACAAGACCTAACTTTGGCATGAGTGTAAAAATTAGCCCCTCTGTAAAAAAACTGGGAAAAGAACAAATAGAAGATCTTTCAAAATGTCTTAAACTTCCTGAAATTGAACTTATAGCTAAGCAAAATGACCTATTTATAAAGTCCACGACAATAATTGATAGCCAAAGCAAACTTTTAACAATATCTATGATGCCTCATCACAAAAGCGGAAGTAATTCCATAACAAAAATCTTTGATTCTTTTAATAAACTAATTAAAGAAGAACACGTCGAAGATCCTGATGTAAGAAGTATAAAAGATACGATAGTAGAAATGAACCATCAGCTTGAAAGATCAAAAAAGAATCACGCTCTATCAGGTAAAACAGAAATTAAAAATTCGATGAAAGAATTAAAAAATACTGCTAAAAACATAAATAAAAGAACAAAAAAGCCCACTTTAACAGAGTAAAATGAGCTTCTTAAATTTTTGATTTTTAACAGTTAGATTACAAACCTGCCGTCTTTGTATATTAATATGTCATCTGCGTATATTTCACTGCCATTTTTCATATTTTTAATGATATCCCAGTGTAATCCAGATACGTTTTTACCGCCTGTTTCAGGATAAGAAGACCCAACTGCCATATGGATTGAACCACCGATTTTTTCATCAAACAAAATATTACCTGTTACATCTTGGATCATATCATTTGTTCCGATAGCGATCTCACCAACAAACCTTGAACCTTCATCCATATTCAACATATCAAGCAAGAACTCTTCGCCTTTTTCAGCTTTAGCTTCAACAACCTTACCGTTCTCTAATTTCATATGAATTTTGTGTGACTCGTTGCCTCTATATATTGCAGGGAAATCAAAGTATATTTCGCCGTTAGCACTATCTTCAACAGGAGAAGTATAAATCTCACCATCAGGGAAGTTGCACTCACCACAACAGTTTTTCCATATTCTTCCTTCTGTTGAAAAAGTAATATCAGTTTTTTCACCAACAACTCTCAATTTAGAAGTTTTAGTTAAATAATCAGCTAACCTTTGCTGCTCTTGACCTATTTGTGTCCATTTTGCAACAGGATCATCAAGATGCAAATAACAAGAGTTGATTAAAAACTCTGTATATTCATCTAGTGACATTTTAGCTTCTTGAGCCAATGCTTGAGTCGGGAAATCGGCAATAACCCAATTTAAATCACCTTTAGCCGCTCTATCTAAAAGGGTTTCAGATAAATGCTTGGTTGCTTTTGAACGGCGCGCCATTTTCTTTGAATCAGCTTTAGCCATATTTTTTACATTCAACGGAGCTCCGATTGAAATAAAGTTTTTTACTTCTTTATATTCAAGCTCAGTCATTGGATCAATATAATCAAGCTGTTCTTCGTTTGCATACTTGATAAAAGCTTCTTGAATACCATCTAAAGACGTTCTAACAACAGGATAAGCACCTTTTTGTAGTACTTGTTTGTAGATTTCTTTAACTAACGGTGTAGCTTCATAACTTTCAGCTCTTATAACAGTCAATTCGCCTGGTTTTACGTTCACTGAATAGTCAACGAGCACTCTAGCATATTTTTCCCATAATTTATTCATATTAGCTCCTAATCTTCTTTATAGTCGCTTCTTCTAACAACGATACCGCGTTTTGAAGTTCTAATAAAATCGACTAATTTTTTTGTATATTTATCCTGAACCAAAGTATCTTCAATTACATCAGCCGCTTTAAGTACAGTGTATTCACCCGATTGAATAATTTTAAATGCATTTTTAAGATTAGTTCTTTCTTCAAGAGTAATGCCTCTGCGCTTTAAGCCGATTACGTTGATGCCGTGCGGTATAGGAGGTCTTCCATCACCTTTACAGTATGGAAGTATATCCATTCTTGAAGCAGAAAAACCGCTGATGATACACATTTCTCCAATGCGGATATTTTGATGAAATACGCTCATTCCACCAATAAACGCTCCAAAACCAACTTTAACGTGCCCGCCTAAAGTAGCTAAATTAGCAAGAATAACTTCATCTTCCAATTCACAGTTATGAGC
>JAEZOG010000030.1 GCA_023414155.1 Cyanobacteria bacterium OH_CFB_184
ACGTTCAAGATATAAAAGTTTTTGATAGTAATGTTTTTGTATCGTTTTTGGTAACAAATCCTAACATCAAAGTACCTGAACAAGCAACTGCGACAGTAGAATTCTATGGACTTGGCGGTTCAAAATCACTGGAGATAGACAATTCTACTTCTAACTCAGCTTCAAACGAAGAAATAATAATAACAAAAGAACCTTATCGTATTCAAGATTTTTATGACCTTCAAAACAGTATGGCAAGGACATTAGTTAGAATGTCTAATAGCTTAACATCTATGGTTAACGAAAATGATATTTATAAAAAAAGAAAAGAATTAAAAGTAAGTTCCAAAGTCAAAAAAATAAACAAACAGATAAATGAAGTCACGACTCACGAAATGAATATGATAAAAAAGACGCAGAATCCTTCAAATTCAGAAAATAAAAAAAATAATCAGGAGATAAATAATGCTTCAACAAGAGACTAAACAAAATGAACTGAATAACATCATTGTTTGTCAACATCCGCTATCACAGCATAATTTAAGCATAATTAGGGATAAGAACACGAGCGCAGAAGTCTTTAGAAGCGCAGTAAAAAGGTTAACATATTTATTATTTTATATGGCAACTGATGATCTAGAACTTGAAAATGTTCAGATTGAAACGCCACTTATGAAATGCGAATCACAAGTTTTAAAGAAATCAAACAAAATAATAATAGCTCCTATACTTAGAGCTGGGCTGATTTTTTCTGATATAGCAAGTGAAGTAATTCCTTTTGCTAGTATTCAGCACATCGGAATGTATAGAGATGAAAAAACATTGCAACCTGTTTGGTACTATAACAAAACCCCAATTGAATTTGATAATCCGAAAGAAAATATCATATTGATTCTTGACCCGATGCTTGCAACAGGCAACTCTGCAATTGAATGCATCAAGCTATTTGCAAATAAAGGAATACCAGAACAAAACATTAGATTTATAAGCCTTATAAGCGCGCCAGAGGGTCTAAAAAAAGTTCAAAGCAATTATCCTAATGTAAAAATAATCACCGCAAATATAGATGCAGGTCTAAACAGCAGCGGATACATAATGCCGGGGCTTGGAGATGCCGGGGATAGAATATTTAACACACTGGAGCTTTAATGTTCTACTTCGATGATTTTTATGGAAAAAAAGTCCTAAAATCTACACTGTTAAATAACCTTGAACATTTTTTCTCTACAAGAGAATTTGTACTTACAGCTGGAGAAATTACTGATATTCAAATCGAAGCAGATAAAAACAGGGATTTTTTGTGCTCAAAATTCAATATCAAAAGAAATAAACTTTTTACGACTAAACAAACCCATTCTACAAATATAGTCAGCGTGGATAAAAACATACCTTTTTATGATGATTGCGACGGTATTATACTAAACATCGAAAATTCCGCAGGAATTTTAAACTTCGCTGATTGCGTTCCTATAATTTTATACGATGAAAAACAAGATATCGCAGCTATTGCCCATGCCGGCTGGAGAGGCACGGCAGATGAAATAGCAAAAAAAACAGTTGAAAAGATGAAAAGCGAATTCAATTCAAACGTTCAAGATATAATTGCAGCAATAGGTCCAGCGATAGGAGAGTGTTGTTTTTCGACTGATGAGGATGTTTTTGATAAACTTATAAAAGACAAAAGCGAAAAAAACAAAATATATCGCTATAACAAAGAAACAAACAAATATCACATCGATTTGAAACTTTTAAATAAAAAACAATTATTAGACACTGGAGTAGTAAAAATTGATGTTTGTGACTATTGCACATCGTGTATGTCTAATATATTTTTTTCTTATAGAAAAGAATCGGGAAAAACATCAAGACATAGCGCTATTGTAAAATTAGGAAAGAGAGAGAAAGAATGTCTGTAATAGAGAAATTCACCACCATATCAAACACAATTACAAATCTGATAAATTTTGTATCGACAGATGATTCTGTAAAAGAAGATTTTAATGAATATATGACAACTATTTCAGCGCAAAGACTATCTCCAGCGCAAGTTCAGGCGATGATTATCCCTTACGTATTTGAGAGAAGACTTGGTCAAGAAAGAAAAAGCATAATTGATTTATACCTCGAAAAAACACCTAAAATCGACAAGTTTGATAAAAAAGTTTTAAAAGGTTTAGCATCTTCTTTTTCTTCTATTTTCGTTATAAAAAAAGTGCTTCAAAACGGATTTAAACTATACAATCTAATAAACGAAAAAGATTATGATGTTATTTCTCTTGTCAAAATGACTAATTATAGAGGTGTATACGCTGGTCAGTATGCGTTTTGCAGAATTTTTAAATTTGAAGAAGAATATTACATTTTAGAAATTTCAAATATCCTGTCTCCATCCAGCAAAGATGAAGTTGAACAGTTTGCTATCGCAAAAATCATCGAACAGCCTGAAGATGTATATATGGATAACAAAGAAAAATTAAAAGAAATTCAATCTCAGATAAAATCATTCGATAAAAAATTCCAACAATGTTTTGGCAAAGATGAAATCATCACAACGAACAAATATGCAGATAACATAATAAATATTTTCAATAACTTTTGCGAATCTCCTGATGAATTTAAAAGTGAAGAAATCGCTGAAAATATAAAAGAAATTGAAAACTATAGATTTTTCAGAGTCGAAGATTTCAATAATTCATACGATAACTTCGTAGAAAAATCAATGGGCGGATTTTCCTCTCATAAAGCCACTTATGATGTTGGTATAATATACGACAAAGAATTAGGATTGTTTGCAATTCCTTTCTATGCAACATTATGCAGAATTTTTGAAACAGAAGACTATACAAGTATTGAAGGTTATGAAGCTTGCTTGAGAAGCTTTTTAGAAAACGATAAAATTCCTCACAACATAATCCAAAGAGTTGCAGACAAATACGAAAACTTCATCGAAAGAACCAATTCAATATTAGGAACAAAATACACATACGATGAATTAATTTCTCACTATAAATCAGATTCCTATAAATTTTTCTTATTTCGTTTTAGGAATAGAAGATAAATTTACTTTAATGAGAATTTTCAGTG
>JAEZOG010000052.1 GCA_023414155.1 Cyanobacteria bacterium OH_CFB_184
AAATACATTTTTTCCATATTTTTGTTCTATAGAGTCCCATAATTCAGCAATCTTTTCCGACTTTACACGCTGCTGTTGACCTAACAAATAAAGTTGATTAATAGATGATTCTTTTAACCCTGAGACAAAAACACCTGAAGAACGATAAAGAATATCAGGATTAAAAATCCTATTTAAAAGCATATCTATTTTTTTATTTAAAATATATTCACTATTTGAAGAACTCTCTAAATCAAACTTTTCTACAAAAACCCGAAAATCTTTTGTTCTCAGCATCACAAAAACTGTTTTGGCTTCTAAATTGTAAAATCTCATTTTAGAACAAGCACTGTGAAGGTGCTTATACAATGTAGTTCGGATATAGGTTTTATCTGAAGTAAAAACAGGAAAAGAAGAAGTACGCTGGATTGATTTTGGTTTATCGGCTTTGGAATTTAGAGAAAGCACAGATTCACCTTTAAGCTCGTACTTAAGCTCAAGACCGCGTTTGCCTAAAATTCTTTTATAAAATTCATCTTCTCTGGATAATATTTCTAATGCTGTAAAAATACCATACTTACGGAGTTCTCTGGCAGTGTTTCTGCCAATTCCCCATATATCTTCTATTGGGATTGCCTTAAGTTCATTAAATATATTTTCGCTCTCTATCCGATAAATTCCATTTGATTTCTTTGCCTTATCTGTAGCGATTTTCGCTAACACTTTTGAATTAGCAAGACCAATAGAAACATCTACACCGACACTTTCCTTGATATCTTGTTTTATCTTTAAAATTAAATCCTCATACGAGATTTTAAACGATTTATCCATCCCGGTTAAATCCAAAAAGGCTTCATCAATAGAATAAACTTCTACAAATGGGGAGTAATTAAAAAAGACCTGCCTCATTCTTATAGAAACATCATGGTACAGCTTCATATTTCCTGAAAGGTAGATTACATTAGGGAACTGCTGCCTTGCCATAAAATGTGGCATACCCATTTTTACCCCAAGCTTTTTAGCCTCGTTTGAACGGGCAAGAACGCACCCGTCATTGTTCCCGAGCACACACACAGGCTTTCCCAACAAATCAGGCTTCATCATCTGTTCACAGCCAACAAAAAAATTGTTGGCATCTATCAATGCTATTTCTTTTTTCATAACCACACCTAGAAAAATGAGCGGATAAGGGAATTATCCGCTTATTGGTAAATTAACTAATAACTGTTTATTAGTTAGGAAGGAAATTTAGATTTAGAATTTTCTGACAACACCCTGTGCTATACCAAAAATTCTCAGTTCTTCTTTTGGTTTGATGATTGGATAATTAGGATTTGCAGGTTGAAGCCATTGCTCACCTTGTTTTTTTCTATAAGTTTTCAAAGTGTAACCGCCATCTATAAAAGCTAAAACCACATCTCCATCACGGGCTTCAGTTGTTTTTTTTATAACGACCGTATCACCTTCAAAAATACCTAAGTCAACCATCGAATCACCTGCTACAGTGAACAAAAAAGTAGAAGGGTGATTTATAGCAAAACTTTCGTCCAGAGAAACTCTTTTTTCGATACTGTCTTCAGCCACTGAAGCAAAGCCTGCTCTAACAGAAGTGGTGAACAATATAGCCCCGAAGTTCTCTTTGCTTATGTAAAATCTGTTATTTTTTTCTTGAATAAGTCCTTCATCTCTGAATTTATTAAAATACTGCCAGACAGAGTTCTTATGCTTAAACCCAAAGTCTTTTGCAATAATGTCAAAGCTTGGCAAAGCTTCTGCCCCGTAGGCTTCTTTTAATTTTTCAAAAAATGTTTTTTGTTTTTCTGTAAGCATATTTATATTATAGACAAGCGTCTATTTTTTGTCAATAGACATTCAAAAAATTCTTTTTTTCTGATATTCTAATATGTAACTAAGTGTCCTATAGGTAACATTAAAAAGAAATAGAGGGATAAAATGGCTAAAGATTGCAGTTTCGACGTGGTATCAGAATTTGACAAACAAGAACTTCTAAATGCGGTAGATCAGACAAAAAGGGATATTGCTTCTAGATTTGACCTAAAAAACTCAAACTCAGATATCGTTCTTGATGGGGAAAAAACCATCACTATTACTACAAGCGATGATATGAAACTAAGAAATATTCTAGACATATTACAAACCAAGCTTGTAAAAAGAAACTTGAGCATCAAAATACTTGATCCTCAGCCAATGGAACACGCATTGGGCGGTAATATAAGACAAGTTTATAACCTTAAAAAAGGATTAACTCAAGACCTTGCTAAAAAAATAGTTGCAGACATCAAAAATGCAAAACTTAAAGTGCAAGCAGCAATTCAAGGTGATCAGGTAAGAGTCAGCGGAAAAAGTAAAGATGATCTTCAAGAAGTAATTCAACTTTTAAAAGAAAATGAAGATTCATACGAGTGTCCTTTACAATTCCAAAACTACAGATAAACAAAAGCCTCCTAATTGGAGGCTTTTTTAAAGTTATTTTGATTGATGAGGATTAGGGCAAGGGCAACCTTGTTTTTTGAACTTTTTCATTTTTTTGTCCATTTCTGCTCTGTGCTCTTTTTTCATTTTTTCAAATTCTGTTTTTTGAACCGGAGTTAAAACAGCCTCAAAATTCTTCATGTTTTCTTCTCTTAAAGCGTGAGCTTTAGTTTTTAACACTTTTAATTCAGCTTTCAAGGCAACTATTTGTTTATCTTTTTCAATTTGAGCAAGAGAAGAAGAATATACTTCTTGAAGCTTTATTTTCTTAGCTTTTATTTCTTCAAAAACAGGTTTCATTTTTTCTCTGTCAGCAACCCTGTTTTTTTCAATAGTAGCTTTTTGTTCATCGGTTAGTTTTAAGCGTTTATCAAACTCGGCTTTTCTTTTTTCATGTTCTTTTTTCATTTTTTCCATACACTGAGGAGACATTTTAAATGGACCAGATTGTGGAGGTGGAGGCCCAAAAGCTTCATCTACCGGAGGCGGTGGGGGTTGAGTTTTGCCCAGCGGACAAGGTGCCGCAAAAACACTGCTTGCAGATACTGCAAATACTAGTGCACTAATTGAGAGGATAATTTTTTTATTCATATCGTTTCCTTTCATAATAAGTCTTGAAGACTTACACTTAATTCTTTTCTTGCATTGTATAATCTTGATCTGACAGTGCCGGTCGGGCACTTTAGTTTCTTTGAAATTTCTTCGTAATTAAGACCCTGCATCTCGTACATTATGACTACTTCTTTGTATTTTGGTTTTAAGTTTTCAATGGCATCTATTATCATTTTTTGCCTCTGCTTGGCATAGATTTTATCTTCTAAACTGGCTACTTCATCTGAAACTTTGTCCATGATAGTTTCATCTGACGTTATTTTTTTGGTCTTATTATATTCAGAAGACTTTAGATAATCACGGCACAAATTGGCAGTAATTGTACTAATCCATCCTTTAAAACTTCCTTTTTCCTTGTAGTTTGGAAGATTTTTCCAAGTTTTTATATAAACTTCCTGCTCAAGATCCTCGTTAGGAGATCCTGTCATAGTTTTTATAATTTTTTTAATATTATATTTGTAATTTTCAACAATATTTTTCAAAAAAATATCCTATGTTAGATTTTCAATAAGCCATAATCATCAACAGGGCAGCCTAACTCATACAGAACAGAACTCTGAGCGTTAGTCACATCATATTGAATATTTTGGCTGAATGGATTATATTGAATTGCAAAAATTCCTGATACCAACAAAACAAAAACAGCTGTGCAAGAAACCAGTTTTTGAGCAGCTTTTTTCTTTTTGTCAGCTAAATAAACACCTGAAACTTCTTTTATTAAAGAAGAAACTTTTTGATGTTTAAGTTGTTCTTGTTTGCAATCTTCGCAGGCTTTAATATGCTCATCGAATTTTTCTTCATTTCCGAAGATAAAATAAGCTTCATATTTATCGCATTTATTTTTCATATTAAAAACCTTCCGTTATAATTTATAACGAAATTAATTTAAGAAAGTTCTTTTTTAACTTCAGAATATTCAGAATAATCTTTCGATTCTTCCATCCAATCTTCTTGTTTAACTCTTAATGCATGGTTCCAGAATTTTTCGATTGCATATGTTTCTCTTTCTTCTTTATGAAGAACATGTACTATAACATCACCGTAATCTAATAAATTCCA
>JAEZOG010000053.1 GCA_023414155.1 Cyanobacteria bacterium OH_CFB_184
GTCTTCACTGGGCGTAATAATACAATAATTCAGAAACTTTACAAATATTACAAAATGTAAAGCTGAATTTTGAGAAATTTTTATTTAATTCTTAAATACAGCATACTTAAAGTATAAATAAAAAGTATATACTTTCAAAGAAAAGAAAAGCAGTTAAACAATCACAAACCTTTGTCCTACATAGCTTTTCAGAAAGCATGGCGGCAATATTTAACACATTAACCATCGAAGCAATCCACACTTTTAAATTGTTTTTATATAAGTAAGGTTAGTTAAATAGTTAAAATGGTAGGAGAACAGGTTATGTACGCAATTTTTACAATGCGTAAACTGATGTTAACAAACAGGGTCAATCAACTTAACTTTAAGTTAATGCAATTGGCTCAAAAGACCCAAGACTTAGCATCATACAGCGCAAACATCTCAGACGGGATTATTACTCCCGAAGAAGCAGCTAATTCGCCAGCTTCATTATTCAATCGTCAAAGCGCATATATGACATCTACGATGCCAAATGCTTTAAATCAAGCAAACTTGGCGACTCAAACATATATGGCTCAGTACAACGCTATGAATCAATCATCAAACGGTCAACTTATGAACACAATTGATTCAACAGGTACAACATCGACTATAAATGAAGCAGCATTAAGAAGCTCATATTTCCAACAAGCAATGGAAGCTGCTGCTAAAAACGAACAGAAAAAGATCCAAGCAATAGAAAAAGAAATGGATCAACAAAGATTAACGCTAGAAACTCAATTGCAAGCAGCACAAGCTGAATTAAAATCAGTAGAAGAAGCAGAAGGCAAGGCAATCGAGGCAAGCGCTCCAAAATACAGCGGCTAAAAAAAAATCCTAGACTAACCAAATCTCCTAATATTTAAAGAGCCCATAAGGGCTCTTTTTTTATTTGTATTAAATACTTTTTTTATTTTTATTCTGAAACGATTTTTGCAGGGAAACCTAAAGTAGAAATCTCACTATACAAGGCTTGAGCTTTTTGCTTATTTGCATACGACCCGATTTGCACGACATAATACCCATTCACTTCTTTTACAAATGGAGAAACATTTAGGTTTGAATCTATAAGTCTATTTTGTACAGAGATTGCCTGTTCTATATTAGTATAGTAACCAACGTAAACCTTTGTCATTTTAATTGGAGCTGCTGCTTCTCTTACACTGCTATTTACCTCTGATGAAGTAGGAACAGGTGGAGCTAATTTACTCTGTTTTGTCTGCTTTGGCTCTGTGAGTAACGTAGGCTGATTTATGCTGTTTGACTCTCTAACTTTTTCTTCGGTTCCTAATTTTTCTTTGACATCACCTTCGTATGAAGGGTCTAGCATCTCTTCTGTCTTCTGTTCAAATCTTTTTGAAACACCAGGCATATTGTCTTCAAATTGAATCCACTTCAATCTATCGTCGACATTGCTTTGTTCTTCAGGCATGGTAGACTCTGTTTCTTCAGTATCTACTTGTCCATCTCCGATTTCAACATCCACACTAGGTGATAAAGTTTTGATCAAAAAGCCAACAATGAACATACTCAAGAAAAAAGTAGTAAAGAAAATATATAACATTCTTTTGTTTTTGGAATTCTTAAGATTTTTCTTGGTAGGATTGGTCATCAATAGACTCCTCTTACTTTACATGCTGCTTCTAATACGCTTTGCATTTCTAGTTTATATCTATCTAACAAATTAGTTGCAAACGTTCTAATATCGGTAATATTTAAATCAGTTTTCAAACCTGAGGCATTAACAGGAGCACCTTCTGGATCAATATTTATACCAAAGTGAATTAGAACTGAAGTTATCGACTTTGTTGCAATAGAAACTGTTAATTTTTTATTGTTATAGAATAAATCATCACCGTCTCGAATTATTTTTACATCAGGAATCATCGATTCTATAAGTTCCTTTGCCATCGCCACAATCATTCTTTGTCTCAATACGCCTTCAACTAGTTCCATATTAAAATGTTCGATAATAATATTCAGCATTTTTTTGCTATATATAGGCTCATTGTTGATAACATCAGATATATCAACCATTTCAGGGAGCTTAACTTCACATTCTCCTATAAAAGCGACTGCAGTATCTCCTAACAAATTAAAATTTTTATAAATCCAATGCGGAGCAAGTTCGCTTCCGGAGTATTTAATTTCTTTATCTATAATTAATGTATTCATAGTGATATTTTCATTTAAAAAAGTATTTTAATCAAGTCATGCCTGTTATGAGCGATCAAAGCACGTTTAAGTCTGTTACATGACTCGCATCCGCCGCAATTTTTCTGATCTCTACCATAACAGCTTCTTATTAATTCAAAAGGAACGTCGAGCTCAATAGCTATTTGAACTATTTCATACTTATCACAATCAATAAGCGGTGCTAATAGGCTGACTTCTTGATTTACTGAATTTCCCAATGAATAATTAGCCGCTTCAATAAAAATTTTACTATTATCTTTAAAAGTTGCTGCTTCTTCGCTGTTAGCTCCTAAAATAATATGATTGAATCCAAAAGCATCAGCGTAGCATGCTGCAATATTCACAAAAAGGCCATTTCTATTTGGAACCCAAACGGCTTTGGCGGTTTGTTTAGCTTTTTCATAATTATCAAGCTCATCAATTTCTAATGAAGGAATTTTCTCAGGCGAAACCAATGAAGTTTTAGTTATTTCAGATAACCAATCTAACTTTATAATTTTATGCTCTATTCCATAATAATCAGCGACTTTAGCAGAAGCTTCTGCTTCTGCTTCAAAAGCCTTTTGCCCATAATCAAATGTAATACCGAATGTAATGTTATATTTATCTTTTGTATAAGCCAGACTTACGACTGAATCCAAGCCACCAGAAAGTAAAACTATGGATTTATTCATCATCTTTCTCCTCATTATCATCTAACAGTTCATTTAATAATGAATTTGCTTCTATTTTTGCAAATTCTGTAGAATTTTCATTGTTTATGATTGAGTGTATAACTTCTTCACCTTCTAAATTATATAAGGCAATTACTGCATTTTTGACAACTTCTTGATCTTCATCTTTTAGCATACTTTTAATTAAGTCAACAACTCTAGAGTCTTCAGTGTTCATTAAAGCTTCTATTGCATTAATACGAACCTGAGCAGACTCATCAATCAATGAATTTTTTAAGGCTTTAAATACTCTATCACTTTTAAAGTTAATCCTATTTAATGCTTCTATCGCACGTTCTTTTAGGAAGGTAAATTTATCAATTATACCTTTTTTTGATTCTAAAATAGTTACAAGCGACTCAACAGCTTTCATATCACCGATCATGCCTAACGCAAAAGCTGCAGATTCTTTTATATATATAGAGGTTTCTTCTTCATCCTCAAGCAAATCAACTAACGGCGTAACGGCGTATTTATCACCTATTTTCCCAAGCGCTTCTGCGCAACTAAGCCTGATTTTATAATTTTCATCTTTGTTATTTAAACAATATAAAAGTGGGTATACTGCCTGACTATCTTTTAAATTAGCCAATATTTTAGCTACAACAACTCTTATTTGAGTTCTGTAGTCTTCATCTCTGATTCTGTCTTTAAACTTTTCTCTCATAATGAGAGTATCTACAAGAACGCTAACGCTGCTGGTATCTCTTTTTTTATCTATCTGTCTTAAAAGATACATAATTACATTGTAGTCTCTGCTTCTATCAAAGAAGTAGTTATATATGCTAACTAAATTGTCATCGTCATATTTTTGTTCCAATGACTTTATTAAATTTATGGACTCTGAACTATCATTAGTGGTATTGAGTTTACACTCTAATGCTAAATCATCTAAATTTAAAGAATTATTGTTAAGCATACTCCACACAAAGTTTATACATAACTAAGAATACCTAAAAAAGAAGAAAAATTCAATAATTTAACAAAAAATGTTAGTATCTAAAATACAATCTATACAATGATTATCGATAGAATTAAGAACAATATTTTTGTATTCAATGTCATATTTTAGATTATTAAATATCTCAGGAAGCTTAATATCGTTGGTTTTACGAACAGCAACAAAACCCTGATTAAGCGCAAGAAATTCCTTATAAAGCGTTAATATTTGCGTCCAAAATTCAGGAATTTGAGTTTGTTTTCCTAAGTAATATTTAGAATCTTTATCAACTATTGTTAAGTAATTAATTAGAAATTGAACTTCTTCATTAAAATCGTAATTAGAGATTTCTTCTTGCGTCAAATTTAAAAAAGAATTTCCTTCAATTTCTAAAGACTCATTTTCGTTTTCTTTAACAAGAACAAAAGCCCAAATTAAGCATCCATAATAAAAAGCCACATTGTTTTTTATAAGGTTCATAATCTGTGGATAGAAAGTTCTATATTTAAATTTTTTCTGATGCAAAGACTGTGTAGCACCAAGAATTTGACTAAATGTCTCAATATTACAAGAAAAATGTTCAACAAATTGAGCAAAACCAGGATCAAATTTGACTGTTGTCATTTAAAAAGTCCTTACTGAAATATTATTTTTTAAAAGTTCTTCTTTTAAATTTGGAATTGGCAAAGTACCATAGTGAAAGATTGAAGCAGCTAATGCAGCATCGGCACATCCTTCTTCAAAGACATCAACAAAGTGTTTTACCTCTGGTCCCGCTCCACC
>JAEZOG010000057.1 GCA_023414155.1 Cyanobacteria bacterium OH_CFB_184
CTATTATTTGGATGTTTGGTGGGCAATAAATTATGCTCTCTTCCCAAACAGTTCCTCTTTGCTCGTCGTTCATATAGTGAACTTCATCAAGTACGACATATTTAACGTTTTGCATATTTTCAGATAAAGAGCCAAAATTTGTTCCATATAGCATGTTTCTGAAAACTTCAGTTGTCATAACGACTATTTTGGCATGCCTGTTAATAGACGTGTCTCCTGTAAGGAGTCCGACGTTATCTTCTCCGTACTTTCTTGAAAAATCATAAAACTTCTGGTTAGAAAGTGCTTTTAGAGGAGTTGTATAAAATATTCTTGTATCTTCTTCTAACGACTTATGTATCGCGTGTTCTGCAATACAAGTTTTACCTGCACCTGTTGGTGCGCACACTACTACACTTTTCTCGCTGTTGATGTGAAATACAGCTTCTTTTTGGAAATCATCCAATTCAAAATCAAATTTGTTCAATTTACCCACTCTATCTTACTGTTTGTTGTCGTAATCTATTCTTCCAATTAATTTATTTAATCTTTTAGCTACATCTTTGAATTGGTCAATAGATAAGCTTTGTGCTCCGTCTGATGATGCATTATCTGGATCATGGTGAACTTCAATCATAATACCATTCGCACCGACGATTAGTGCCGCTTTTGACATAGGTTCGATTAAATATCTTCTTCCTGCTCCGTGACTTGGATCAACAATCACAGGTAAATGCGAAAACTTTTTAATTACAGGAATAGCTGTAATATCAAGTGTATTTCTTGTATAGGTTGAATCTACACCTTTAATTCCTCTTTCGCAAAGTATAACCTTTTGGTTGCCACTTGCCATAATGTGCTCGGCTGCAAGTAAAAATTCTCTTATTGTGGCTGCTCCGCCTCTTTTTAAAAGAACAGGTTTATTGCATTTACCTGCTGCTTTTAATAGCTTGAAGTTTTGCATATTTCTTGCGCCTATTTGAATAACATCAGCATATTGAGTTACTAATGGCAAATCTAGTGTGTCCATAACTTCAGTTACCACAAGCAATCCTGTTTTTTCTCTTGCTATTGCAAGATATTCTAGAGCTTTTTCTTCTAAACCTTCAAAGTCATATGGTGAAGTTCTGGGTTTAAAAGCTCCGCCTCTTAAAAACTGACAACCCATTTCTTTTGCCGCTTCTGCAACTTTTAATAAGCCGTTTAAATCTTCTTCAACACAGCAAGGACCAACCATCATAACAGGTTTTTCAAGTCCGCCTATTTTTACTCCGTTACTGAATTCAATAACTGTATCTTCAGATTTTACTTCTCTAGAAGCAAGTTTGTATGGTTCTTGAATAAGTTTTACGCTTCTAACGCCTTCAAAAGATGCTATAGATCCAGGATCGATAAGCCTTTTATCACCAATCGCTGCGATTACAGTCATTACATCACCGCGATTTAGTATGGTTTTGAAATCTTTTTTATTTAGGTTATTAACAACTGTTTGAATTTGTTCTTCAGTTGCTTTTGGTTCCATTATGATTATCATTTCTGATCCTTCTTTAGATTTAGTGCTTCTATTTATATTATTTCATTTTTTACGGATTTAGTAATCTTTGATCCAGAGGTTATGATACTGTTTTCTATAACAACATCATCTGCCACTTCAACATCATCCCATATTATTGAGTTACTTATTACCGCGTTTTTGCTTAGTTTTACATTTTTTCCGATAGTGCAGTTACCGACAATTTTGCACGAATTATCTATTGCTTTTGTGTCACACGCCAAGCAAAATTTGTCTTCATCTGAAGTTATTATCAAATTTGGTATTTTAATTTTTTTGTTTAATATGTCTTTGGTTGATTCAACATATTGAGAAATTGACCCGATATCACTCCAATACCTATCTGTTTTGTATGTGTTAATAGGTATATTTTTATTCATTAAATCAGGAAATACATTTTTAGCAAAGTCGTAAGTTGTATTTTCTGGTATGTAGTTAAAGATTTCATAATTGAAAATATAAATTCCTGTATTAACCAGATTGCTTTTTGCTTCTTCAATCGGTGGTTTTTCTTGAAATTCTACGATTTTATTGTCAGAATCTACAACAATTACGCCGAATTTATCGACTTCATTTTTGTCGACTGTTTTAGTTACTATTGTGGCAATGCAACCTGATTCTTTGTGCGACTTAGCGGCTTCATTTATGTCAATATCTGTTAAACCGTCTGCTGACATTACAATAAATGTTTCACCTTCTTCAAAGAAAAACTGGCATTTTTTTACCCCACCGGCGGTTCCTGATAGGTTTTGCTCATATATGTATGAGAAATCTATATTTATAGGCGAACTTTTTGTATATCTGTTTTCTATTTGTTCAGCCAAATAATGTGTATTGGCAATAACTTTTTTGATACCGTGATTAGCTAAATGTTGCAAAAGAATGTCCATTACAGGAATATTCGCAATAGGTACCAGCGGTTTAGGGATGTCTCTTGTGAGAGGATCTAGTCTTGAGCCGACTCCAGCAGACATAATCATAGCTTTTTGTATCATAATTGTATCTCTCACTAGCTTTCTAGTCGAATTTTAACATATTTCTATCTGAAGGGGAAGTTTGAACCAAAATCTTTAGGTATATTAGCTCCCATACCTTTTGGCATTTTAAGTTTGCCTTTTTTGAATTTATCTTTAACATCGCTAAATCCCTTCATCATTTTTTTCATTTGTTCGAATTGATTGATGAATAGATTTAGTTCGTGAATAGGTATTCCACTGCCGGTAGAAATTCTTTTCTTTCTGCTTGAATTCATTAGTTGAGGTTGATTTCTTTCTTGAGGGGTCATACTTGAGATTAGCGATTCGATTTTCTTAAACTGTTTTTCGCCCTCTGTTGCAATCATTTCTCTATTTTCTTTGTTTAATCCTGGGATTGGAAGCATTCCTAATAAATTTTCCATAGAACCGAACATTTTCATTTGTTTTTGCATTTTTAAAAAGTCATTGAAGGTAAAATCTGCTTTTTTCATTTTTTCTTCAAGTTCTTTTGCTTGTTTTTCGTCAAAAACTTCTTGCGCTTTTTCAACTAGAGAAACAATATCTCCCATTCCTAAAATTCTGTCCGCCATTCTTGCAGGATAGAAATCTTGGAGCGCTTCAATTTTTTCGCCCATGCCGGTTAATTTGATAGGTTTATTAGTGCAGTGAACAACGCTCAACGCTGCACCACCACGAGAATCGCCGTCTAGTTTTGTTAAGACAATACCAGATATTTCAAGTTGCATATTGAAGTTTTCTGCAATATTTACAGCTTCTTGCCCGGTCATAGCATCGATTACCAACAGTTTTTCTTGAGGGTGGAACATTCTATCTATAAGTAGAAGTTCAGCCATCATTTCATTGTCTATTTGTAATCTTCCTGCTGTATCGATGATTACGGGGTTGAAGTTGTTATTTTTTGCATATTCAATAGCTTCACCAACGATTTTTCTAACATCTGTTGAACCATCGATTGTAAAAACTTCGGTATTTGTTTGCTTTCCAAGTGTTTTTAATTGAGTAATTGCTGCTGGTCTATATACATCTGCAGCTACCAATAGCGGTTTTTTGCCTTCGTTTTGAAATTTTATTGCTAATTTTGCGCTTGAAGTTGTTTTCCCAGAGCCTTGTAATCCGAGCATCATTATTAAAGCAGGGTTTCCAGATAGGTTGATAGGCGCTTTTTCATTTCCTAAAATATTTTGAAGTTCATCATGAACAATTTTTATTAATTGTTGCGCAGGACTGACGCTGGTTAGAACCGACTCACCTTCTGCACGATCTTTTATTGAACTGATAAAGGCTTTAACAACTTTTAGGTTTACATCGGCTTCTAAAAGAGCTCTTCTAACTTCTCTTAGAGCATCAGACATATTTTCTTCTGTAAGTGTTGCATTACCAGAAGTTTTTCTTATTATTTCTTGTAATCTTTCAGATAAATTATCAAACATAGTAAGCTAATTCTACAATGAAAACGTACTTTCTTCAATCCTACAAGATACTATAACTTAAAAGAGATGCCTTATAGCATCTCTTCTGTGTTTTATAATCTTTACAAATCTTACCTTTCAGCCGTAATGACTTTATCAATAAGACCATATTCTTTGGCTTCAAAAGCTGACATGTAATAGTCACGTTCAGTATCTGCTTTGATTTTTTCAATCGTTTGACCTGTGTGGTCCGCTAAAAGTTGATTTAAGGTGTTTTTCATTCTTAAAATCTCTTTCGCTTCGATTTCGATGTCAGATGCTTGACCTTTTGCGCCACCAAGCGGTTGGTGAATCATAATTCTTGAATTTGGAAGCGACATTCTCTTCCCTTTTGTACCTGCAGAAAGTAAAAACGCGCCCATACTTGCAGCTTCCCCAAGACAAATTGTATTTACATCAGCTCTGATG
>JAEZOG010000058.1 GCA_023414155.1 Cyanobacteria bacterium OH_CFB_184
CTATTCGACTGTAAACTATTAAAATTATTCATATCTGCCTATGTTTATAAAAACATTATAAAATAAAAAATTGCTAACTAAAAAAGGGTATAATTATTTATCGTTATTATCTTTACAAGAAAAAAGAGTAACTTAAACATTACTCTTTTTTCGTTTTAAAATTAAGCCTTACTTGTAACATCTAAAAGAGCACCGACTTTTTGAGTTAAATCACCATTTGCAAGTGGCGTAACTTTTTCCTGCACGCCGTGAAGGACACTCATAAGTTTTTGGGTCGCCTCGGCTCTTGCTTCTTCGGGTAAATCATTTACTGATTTTACGATTGAATCCTTGACAGTCTCAGCAGCCTGAGTGACTTCTGTAGCAACTTTATCTTTTTTAAATGGAAGTATATTTTTAATTTTAGCGAAGAAACCTGTGCCTGCTTTTTCTGCCGTTTCAGAAGCTGAAGATTTTTTGAATAGTTTTTTTATTCTTGAACCAATTCCTGATTCACTTACATCTTTAGAAACTTTTTTTGCAGCATTACCTGAGAAAACAGTTTTCAATGCAGCAGAAATAGATTTTCTGCCTTTTATCGCCATAACAACAGCCGCAATTCCAGCAGCAATAACACCGATTGTTTTTACTTCCGTGTAATCTTTTTTCTTAGGCGCGTTAATACCGGGAATTGTACCAATTCCGTTGCGTCTGACCATCGGATTACCGAAAGTATTGCCATAAGGCATACAATTAGTGGTATTTAATCCAAAATAATTATCAAAGTTTGAATACCCGTACATATTTTTTACCCCAAATTTTAACCTAACCTACATTAATAAAGTATCTTTTGTCTAGTAAATTGACTATTTTGACGAAATTGTTAAGAAATGTTAAACTAAAAATCTAATTTATATAGTTGAGATTTTAAAATAAATTTGAACAAGTCCACTTTTTCTGTCGATAAATTCGAGGGAGAAATAGACTATTCACGAGGAAAGCATGCAACAAGACGTAAACAATGCTGACAGCATTCAAATAAAAAATAAAAACGCTGAAGCAGCATTAGAATTAGCTAGAAAAGCTCACGAAAATTATTTAATAAAGCTCAATAAAAATGATTTAAATGAAGCTATAGACTACTATATCGATACGATAAAGCTAAATCCTAATGTTCCTGAAACATACTATCGATTAGCTACTTTGTTGTGGGGCAACGGTCAAATCAGTCTTAGTGCGGCTATAGAACAATGCAAATCCGCAGTCAGCATTTCTCCAAAGAACCCCAATGCAAGACTATACACAGGCTATTTCTTAAACCTTGCACAAGAATATGACGAAGCTGAAAAAGAATTTAAAGAAGCAATAAAACTAAATCCTATTATGGCTGCAAGACCAAGACTAATTCTTGCAATGATGCTCTTAAGCAAAATGCACCATAAAAAACCTAATTTTAAAGAATTTACAAAAACAATGTATTATTTATTCTCCGGCAGCTTAACTATGTGCTTTGACTATGCCTCAATGAGAATGCTTCACAAAAGCCTTACTAAATCCGCAGCAACTTTTATGTATACATTAGTTGGTGAGCTTTTAGAAAAAACAAAACAACACTCTTTAGCTATAAAAACATACGATATTGCCGCTGATAAAACAGGTCAGGAAGAATTATTTTATTCAAAAATAGGCGACATCAGCATAGAAAATGACGCGCCTGAGATAGCGTTAGACTGTTATAAAAAAGCACTTGAAGCAAATCCTTATAACAGAGAAAACCTAATAAAAGCAGCAACTATCATTCAAACATATTTTGAAAATGATATTGATGAAGCAATAGATTATTACACTCGAATACTTGAAATCGAGGGAAAAAATGACAGAATTTATTATGAACTCGGTCATTTATATTTAAGAAAATCAGATATATTAAACTCATTAAATGCATTTAAATTGGCAATTGAAATTGATTCAACAAATCCTTTCTATCACAACTCGTTAGCATATTCTTTAGTGCAAGCTGAACAATACGATGAAGCAATAGAACACTACCAAATAGCAATCAATCTTAATCCTGATAATGAGTGGACGGCAGTAGTTTGTCAGGCATTAGGCACTGTTCACTACAGCATAAACAGAAACCCTGAAGCTGCAATCGCTCTATACCAAACAGCTCTTGTACTTGATCCAAAATGTGAAGATCCTCATTTAAGCATAGGTGACATATATTTTGATCAAGACGATATGGAACAATCAATTAAATCATATTGTGATGCGATTTCTGTAAATCCTGATAACGCCAAAGCATACAGTAAATGTGCTATGGCATTATGGGAAAAAGATTTCTTAGAAGAAGCACTATTAGCTTACAACAAAGCTATCAGCTTAAATCCTGATTATGACATAGCATATAATAACTTAGGCGTTATTTATCTTGATGGAATTGGGAATGTAGAAGAATCGATTTCTCTTTTTGAAAGAGCAATTGAATTAAATCCTAATTACACACTTGCATATTTTAATCTAGGCAGAGCGCAACAAATTATGGGCGAAAAAATGGAAGCGGCCAAAAACTTCCAAATGGCCGCTAATTTGAACAAATTGACTGAAGAGATCGAAGAATCAGATATTGAAGAGCGCTTATTCGCTTTATTTGAAGTTTAAAAATTATCACAGAGCATTTCAAAATATGCTCTAGGGTGATGGCAGACCTCGCAGACTTCTGGAGCAACTGTTGATAGAGGCGTATACCCACAATTTCTGCAATGCCAGTATATTTCTTTATCTTTTTTAAAAACACTGTGGTCTTGAATATTTTGTGCTAACTTATTGAATCTTTCATCGTGGTGTTTTTCAACCCAAGAAACATGCCTGAAAGCAGAAGCTATATCGTAAAAACCTTCTTCTTCGGCATCATCAGCGAAACCAGGGTATAAATCGTGCCATTCATCGTATTCACCTTGTGAAGCGCACATAAGGTTTTCGTACGTGTTACCTAGGCAGTGTGGCATAGTCACTGAATATTCTATAGGGCTGTTCTTTATAAATTTATAAAATATCTTTGCGTGTTCTTTTTCATTATCAGCTGTCATTTGAAAAAATGCAGAAATTTGCTCATAGCCTTCTTTTTTAGCAATAGAAGCAAACATTGTATATCTGTTTCTAGCCTGGGATTCACCTGTAAATGCTCTCATTAAGTTTTTTTCAGTTTTTGAGCCTTTTAAAATCGGTTTCTCCATTTTTACCTCCCAAGATTTCATTTAACATTTATAAAGTAAATTATGTATGTTATAAATTAACTACCATGGCAATACTATTTGACTATAAAATGAATACTGGCATAATCAATATGGCAGAAGACGAAAGGCTCCTTGAGTTAGCGATACAACAACAACTCAAAGAACCCATATTAAGACTATATGGATGGAAGCCAAGTTGTGTATCACTAGGCAGAAACCAATCTATAGAATCAATAAATCAACTTTATTGCGCAAATAACAATATCGACATAGTAAAAAGGCTAACAGGAGGCAGAGGGCTTCTTCACGATAAAGAAGTCACCTATGCATTTATCTGTCCTGAGTCTTTTTTAAGCTGTAACAACAGTGTAATCCTTTCATATAAAGAAATTTCCGGGGCTCTTGCTAAAGGTTTTCAAGAATTAGGAATAGAATTATCTTTTCCTGAAAACAAAAAAGCAAATACAAAATTTGACTACTGCATGTCGATAAGTACAGGCG
>JAEZOG010000081.1 GCA_023414155.1 Cyanobacteria bacterium OH_CFB_184
TCTTTTAGTTGTTCGTAAACAACATCAAAAAATGCATTGGCTTTTTCTACCAACTCCGGGTTCTTTAAGAAAAAGTCGATATCTGAATTTACGTTACCAGATGGCTTAACTTGAGAACGACCAGGTAGGCCTATGCTAGGAAGGTCAATCTTAGGCGTTTGCACTGTTAAATCTTCTTTTGGAGCAACAATTTCTTCCGCTTTTGGAGCGATAGGCTTTGAGTCCATTTTTTGATTCACAGGAACCTGTGGTTTAAAATTATTATTATTAATTTCTGACATTTTATCTCCGTGTTTTTTTTATTTTTTTTTACCTTTAGCTTAAAACCTCGAGAATAATTTTTTTTGCTACAGTTTTGGAATATATATTTTTTTATAATGTTGCCAAAAATGCAAAATCCAATAATGATAGGGCTAAACAGGATAAAATTTGTTTAAAATTCATCTTTACAAAACTTAATGTTGTATACTTTTAGTATATATTACGTATGTATAAAATAGTGTATTTTGTACATTTATTCCAGTATTACATTGTAAAGAATATGTAAATAGATTTAAATGAAGTAGATTAATTATTATAATATTAAGATGAATCAAGAAGAAGCTATAGCAATATTAGAAAAAAAGAGAGCCGAAGATGCTTCTCTATCGACATTATGTCTTAATTGCGGCAAGTGCTGTAAGCTTGCTTTTCCTCAATATGATTATGAGGAAATAGCTGATAAGTCGCAGGTGGGAGATACTACCGCCAAAGGTTTTTTAAGCGTTTTTAAGCCGTATGATTCATGGCAAGAGGCTCAAAATGCTGTTCCTGACCATTTTGAAAGAATAGTAAATGAACTTCGAACAAGAGAGAACTTTGATTTGAATAAACTTACTTTTTACTATTGTGATCATTTATCTGAGAATCATTTATGTAATATTTATTGTGATAGACCAGAGTGCTGCAAAATTGCACCTGCAAACGGATGGTCGTTGTTCCCACCTGGATGCGGCTATGAAGGTTGGCAATTTGAACAAAGAGAAAAAAGTAAAAAACTGGTGCGTAATTTAAAGGAAATCCTAGAAGATATAGCTTTATACAACGATGAAGATGTTATCACTTCTGACAAGCAGACGGCTAAAGAGTTGCGTGAAAAAATCACTAAACAAATAGAACCTTTCATTAAATACGGCGCGGATAATTGGTAGAATTTTTATCATTTAAATTGACTGATTTCATATGTTTATACAATTGAAATTATTTATTTTTTAACTCATTATATTAGAATGAGACGGATTTATGTAACATTAATAGTGCTTTTTTTATTCACTTTGAATCTTTCGTCAGCGAAGATATTCAGAAGTGAAGAAATCATCGAGCCTGTTGTTCCTAATGCAGAGCAATCTCAAGATAGAGAAGAGTTCTATCAGCTAGATCAAGAAGAGCTTAAGCAGATGGGGTACGATGTTAATCCTGTTGAGCAAGAGCAAGAACAAGAGATTGTTTCTGATGAACAAAATCAGGAAGTTAATTTTGTTCATTTAGAAACCAACGACCTTTCTGCAGTGCCCCCAATATCTGATAAAGTCTTTATTTTAGGTGTTGAGAAGTCAAATGAGTTTTCTCAACTTCGAAATGAAAATATGCTTTGGCATAACTCCAGAAACTTTAGAAATGTATACTTCCAAGATTCAAAAAACCAAGCCCCGATGCCTATTGTTATGAACTCATCTTCAGTCAGTAATATGATTGATGATAATACAAGAGTCTACTTAGGACAAAGTTTGCTTGGAAGCCTTAATGACATAACTATCGGTTTCATCAGGTCTAATGAAACAACCTATAATACGGGCGCAAAAGTCGAAAATAAAGGACGTTACTTAAATTTTTCTGCCGGTGTTTATGATTCAACGCTCAACCATAACTTGTCAGGCGGAATAGCTATGGTTTCTAATCCCGTTAAAATACCTCATGTAAAAGGTTCTTTCTTATTTGGCGGCGGATACTATGCTAATGAGATATCAGCTGATAATAAAAAGACAGGCGGTCTGTTTGGTGAATATCAGATAAATAGGCTGAAGTTAAATGTTCAAGCGGCAAAAAGTAAATATACAAATGTAGATGACTTAGAAACAAGTTTCTATTTTACTCCTGAGTTTCAACTTACAGAGTCACTTTCTATAAAAACTCGTATAGTAAAAAATATTTCTCAAGATACTAACCAGGATGAAATCGGGCTTAGTTATAAACCAAGAAGAAATAATCCAAGGGATTTTGAATTCGAAATAAATGCTGCAAATAGTTACGCAGAGTCTTCTCTGACAAAGCAAAGAGTCAGATTTTCTGCAAAATTCAAATTTTAGCAAAATAAAAAGGCCGCATATCGCGACCTTTTTATATATTTGTAATTTTTATGATTACATAGCGCCTTTAACAATTGCACCGAAACTGTCAGCTGTTAAGCTTGCTCCACCGACTAAAGCACCGTCGATATCTGATTTTGACATTTGTTCAACAATAGTGTCTGCTTTTACGCTTCCACCATAAAGAATTCTTGTAGCTTCAGCTGCTTGAGCACCTGCTACTGCTTTTACTACGTTTCTGATCATTGCAATTACTCTGTTAGCTTCATCAGAGTCACAAGTTTTTCCAGTTCCGATAGCCCAGATTGGTTCGTATGCAATAATTGATTTAGCAACTTCATCAGAAGAAAGTCCTTCTAGTGCAAGTTTGATTTGTGATTCTATATGAGAATCAGTGATTCCAGCTTCTCTTTGTTCAAGAGATTCGCCACAACAAATAATTGGAACTAGTCCGTTTTTCAAAATAGCTTTTGCTTTTTTGTTGATCATCTCATCTGTTTCACTGAAATATTGGCGTCTTTCGCTGTGTCCGATGATGATATATTCACATCCTGCATCTTTCGCCATTTCTACTGAAACTTCGCCAGTGAAAGCACCTTGAGTTTCATAGAAACAGTTTTGTGCTGAAATTTTAACTTTTCCGCATCCGCAATCTTTGATAGCTCTGTTTACAGCGCATATTGACGTAAAAGTTGGCGCAACAACAACTTCAGGAAGGTCTTCTTTATTAATTTCTTTTAGTTCTGCCATAACTGCATTAACCAATTCAACCGCTTCGTTTTGAAGTTTATGCATTTTCCAGTTTCCGGCAATAACAGGTCTTCTTGACATAGTTTTTTCCCCTTTTTATGTAAAATTACCATTAAATAGTAGATAAAACACAAAAAATTATCAAGGTTCTTAAGTCTTGCCTTTTGACTTATTAGACATCTATAAATCTTGTGCATGTTGGTTTTTGTTTATATTACTAAAGTAATGACGGTTCTATCCTATTTGATGTATTTTCAATTTGTCAAAAATACATTATAATTAACCCAACTTTAACTTTTGTAAATTGTAATATAAGTTTCCTAAAGTTATGGCTAAAGTGTGACGACTAATACAGTAGTTGAGTGAGTATAAGAAGAAGTAATGAACGAAAACGCTATAGTAAAAAGCCTTAACACCTTGATCGATAATGATCTTGAGAATATTAAGCAAACAATACTAATTGTGGATGATGAAGAAAATAATCTTCAACTCTTAAGACGTACCTTAAGAGGAAATTACAATATTAAAACAGCTACCAACGGTCGTGAAGCATTGGAAATTATACAAAATGAAGGCGATTCAATTTCGCTTGTTGTAAGCGATCAAAAAATGCCTGAAATGGAAGGCACAGAGTTTTTAAGACAAGTTAGTAACACTCACCCTAATATTGTCAAAATACTATTAACAGGCCACCAAGATACTGACATCATTGTTTCTGCAATTAATGAATGCCAGTTGTATCAATACATTTTAAAACCTTTTGAGCCTGAAGAACTAAAAGTTTCTATTAAAAATGGTTTGAAAAAATATGAGCTTTCAAGCCATAAAAATCTTATACTTAAAGATTTAAAAGAACTTTTCTATAAAACAATCAAATCGATTTCTTTCGCACTGGACGCTAAAGATCCTTATACTCATGGACACTCTTTACGAGTTACTTTGTATTCTTTAATATTAGCAAATGAATTGAATCTGGAAGATGAACTATTAGAAGAAATTGAAACAGCAGGATTGCTCCATGATATCGGTAAAATCGGTATCCCTCAAAGTATATTGTGCAAACCAGGTAAGCTTACAGATGAAG
>JAEZOG010000085.1 GCA_023414155.1 Cyanobacteria bacterium OH_CFB_184
CATAAATACAACCGCTTATCCTCAAGGTGAATTTATGCACGGTCACGTTGCAATTTTGAACCAAAAATCAGCAATAATATCGCTTGTGGATGAAGAAAACAAATCTTTAATGGTTAAGAATCTACAAAAAATAAAAACTGACTATAGCCCTTATCTCGTTGCTATATCAAACTTTGATAATCAAAATTTAGATAACTTGTGCAATCATAACTTCAGAATTAATGCTGAAACTAAAATCTTTGCAATTTTTGAAACTCTTGTATTGCTACAAATACTGGCTCTTGAAATAGCAAAATGCCTTAAAAGGAATATTGACAGACCAACAGGTTTGAAAAAGGTAGTTATAAACTAATATTCTTCAGGCAAATATTTGATACAATAAGAAAATAAAAGAGGGACTGCTGAGATAATTAGCAGTATATTTAATATTCCGATTTTTTCTGCAAGTATACTTACAAGCGGCAATAAAAGCCCTATAACACCCCAGCTAAAGCCTCCAACGAAGCCTGAAATCATACTTTTGTATTTAGGCATAGCTTTTTGCGCCATTACCATATTCAAAGGCACTGACAAGAAACTGACATAACCAATAAATAGAAATGGTAACAAACTTAGCAACAGATTTGAACCTTGAATCAAATAAAATATTACCGTTAGTGGCAAAACTAAAACCATCGAAAGATAAAAAACCTTTTTAAATCCATATTTCTTTTCGATTATTGAGCTTGTATACGTGCCTAGAGCGCCAAACATCATAAAGAAAAACAAGATTGTACCGATTTTTGAAACACTAAAACCAATTGATTTCCAATAAAAAGGAAGAATCAAACAGAATGATGACACAACAAGTGATTTGAGTATTGATGTTAATAGCAAAATTCTCATAGTTTTATTCTCAAACATTTCAGAGAATGCCTGGAACAATGAGCCTTCAGTCTTTTTCAAAGCATACATAGAAACTTTTGGAACGAACAAGAACATAGACAAAGCGGTTATGATACCTATCAATGAGGCAAAAGGCAACGCTTCTAATGAAAAAACATCAGCAATAGATGATGAAATCAACGGCCCAAGAGCGAACCCCACAGTTCCCATGGCAATAAACGCGCTCATATCTTTGCTTGAGAGCTTTGTACTTGAGAAAAACGAAACAAAACTCGTAGCCTGAGGATGGAAAAAAGATACCCCCATACTGCCAAAAACAATACAGAGAGCTAATGTCCATACGTTATTTGCAACTCCAACCAGTGATAAAAAAATTGAAGCAAATAACATTCCCCAAAATATAAAGAACCTTTTTTTCCACTTATCCGCAATAAAGCCGAATAAAGGCTGAGAGATTGAAGATGTTAAATTTGAAACGCTAACCATAACAGCAGCAATTGCCATTGAAATTCCTAATTTTGCGGCAATAAAAGGTAATATCGGGTTTAAAAAACCAGAGTATGCATCTAATACAAAATGAGATGCGCTCAGCCATTTTACGGCTTTTTTATTTTCCATTATCATAATTTTACTCTTTGTTCGCTTAGCGTAAACTTTATATTATTAATGTTTAAAGTGTCTGACGCCTGTTGTTATCATAACAATATTATACTTATTTGCAGCGTCTATGACATCTTTGTCTTTAATACTGCCACCTGGTTGAATAACAGCAGCTATTCTGCCTTGAGCGGCAGCTTGGATATTGTCTATAGCCGGAAAAAACCCATCAGATGCCATTACAGCGTCTTTAGAACCATCACAGGCTTTGTTAAGAGCTATTTCTACGGCATCAATTCTGCTTGTTTGACCTTGAGCTATACCGATAGCCTTAAAGTCTTTTGCCACAACTATAGCATTTGATTTTGAATGTTTCACTACTTTCCAAGCAAAGATCATATCCTCTATCATTTCTGCAGTCGGCTTGAGTTTTGTAACTACATTGAAAGTGTCTTTATTCAAATCAGCAACGTCAGATTGTTGAACCAAAGTTCCATATGGAGTTAATCTAACATCTTTTTCTAAGAAATTTTTATACTCTTGAAGCGGAGTATTTAATTTAATTAATCTTAAATTCTTTTTCTCTTTTAGCATTTCTAAAGCTTTAGGCGTATAATCTGGGGCGATTATAACTTCTAAAAACACTGAGCTTAAATGCTTAGCCACTGTTTCATTAACGACTTGAGAAAATGCAACGATACCGCCAAAAGCACTAATTGGATCACAATCAAAAGCTTTTAAGTATGCGTCATTGATGTCTGCACCCAATGCAACACCACATGGTGCATTGTGCTTAACAATAACTGCCGCACAAACATCATAGAATTCACTAACAATATTTGTTGCAGCTGTCATATCCAATATATTGTTGTATGAAAGCTCTTTGCCATTCAAAACTTCGTAATCCAACAGGTTTTTGCCTTCATAAATAGCTGCCGCCTGATGAGGATTTTCACCATATCTTAAAGAACCTTGCTTCTTTGTAATAATAGAGAAATAATTACCGGCTTCTTCTTCATCACCAACGAATTTTTCAGATAATGTATTTAAAATAGTTGCATCAAATTCTGAAGTAAGCTTAAATGCGTCAAGAGCCAATTCTTTTCTAAAATCTATAGATGTAGAACCATTATTTGAAGCAAGTTCATCAAGCACTGAATTGTACTGACAAGGATTTGACACAGCTGTAACTCGCTCAAAGTTCTTAGCTGCCGCTCTCAACATACAAGGTCCGCCAATATCGATATTTTTTACAAGATCTTCTAAACAAGCATCTTCATCAGCATTTTCTACAAACGGATAGAAATTTACCACTACCATATCAATAGCTGAGATATTCGCTGACTCCAGTTCCTTAGCTTCTGAAGGATTAGAAATGTTTGCTAAAATGCCGGCATGTATCATTGGGTGAAGTGTTTTAACTTTACCACCAAGCATTTCACTAACACCTGTAACGTCTTTTACTTCTATTGATTTGATATCATTATCTTTTAGCAAAGAGTATGTTGCGCCTGTAGAAACAATCTCATAATCATATTTTTCGACAAGTTCTTTTGCAAACCCAACTAAATTATCTTTGTTATATACACTTATTAACGCTCTTTTTTTCATAATATCTCCAATTTTGAAGTCCGTCATAACTCTAATCTAACATAAAAGTGATCCCTAATAATACTTACTTTGTAATTGCCTTAAAATTATATAATAAATAACTTATGACCCCAGAGGAAAGAAGCTTCTACCAGGCGCCGGAAGTCTTAAATTAGCACATAGTAATTGTAAAAATGTTA
>JAEZOG010000290.1 GCA_023414155.1 Cyanobacteria bacterium OH_CFB_184
CATAGCGAATTCTATAGCAGAAATAGCTAACGTAGTAGTACCAGGCAACGCACCATTTGTTGGGAGCAGTGCTTTTGCCCACAAAGCAGGTATTCACGCAAGCGGAGTGAGAAAAAACTCTCAAACATACGAACACATTACACCTGAAACCATTGGAAATACAAGAAAGATTTTAATAAGCGATCAAGCAGGTGCCGCTTCTATAAAAGAAAAAATAGAACATTTAAGAATTGTAAAAACAATCCAAGAGCAAGATATTCCAAAAGTTATTGATAAAATTAAAAAACTTGAATGGAAAGGTTTTGCATACGAAGGAGCAGAAGCTTCATTTGAGCTTCTAATTATGAAAACTCTTGAACAAATGCCTAAATACTTTGAGATATTAGGTTTTAGAGTCATTGGCGATACTTCCATAGAAAACTTTAAATCAACGATAATAACTGAAGCATCAGTAAAATTAAAAATAAATGATGAAATATTCCATACTGTATCTGAAGGTGAAGGTCCCGTAAATGCCCTTGACAAGGCTCTTAGAAAAGCACTTGCACCTATATATCCACAAGTTACATCATATAGACTACACGACTTTAAGGTAAGGATTCTCGATGGATCAGTCGGAACAGCCGCTCAAGTTAGAGTAAACATAGAAACTACCGACGGATTTAATAAATGGGACACTGTAGGTGTCAGCGAAAACATAATAGAAGCCTCTTATATCGCTATTGTTGACAGTATTCTATATGGACTGATGCTTCATCAAAAATAAATTTTGACTTTTCAAAAAACATCCTTAATAAAAAAGTAAGGTCGATGTTGTGTGTAAATTTTAATGTCAAATTTTACAAAGGTTATTAAAAAGTTAACTTATTTGTAACAAAACTTTATAATTTTAATTCAGAAATTAAAGTTTTCCTTTATACGAGCCGATATACATAATAAGTTAACAACAATAATCGGAGGCAAACCATTATGGGAATGGCTGCATCACAGGCAAGATTTCTAGGATTAACAGCGAGAAAGACTAATACAGAGTACGAAGGTCAACAAGTAAACCAACAACGTACAGCTTTAGCTAATGAGAGTTCTGGATTATTTAATAAAATGTTGACACTTCAAGTGCCAATTCCGCCTGATACTAACAACTATTACAATATGAGATATACATATTCTTATGGTTCAGAAAACTATGAGATTACTAACTATAGCGCTTCTTCAAGTACTAGTGGTGCATATGATGTTACTGTAAAACACTCTATTACAGCTGATAAAGCTTACAAGCAAAATGTGGACAATATCACATTGAGTAAAGATGCAACAACTGGCGAATGGAAAATCAACGTTGGTAGCGCAAACTCTGCATTAACACCAGAAAACAAACCAAACTTAGCTACAGAAATGGGCTTAAGCAACGCTAACTTCTACTCATTCAAAGATGCATCTAACAATAATTATTATATTAATGAAGATGATTTCAAAACATATACTCAAAATGGAACTAATGACTACACTGGTTCAATAACAGATTACTACTACAAATCAACAACTAGTGCAGAATACAAAACTCTAAACGGTGTTAGCTTCGCAGTTGACTCAAACGGAAGTTTCACAAAAATAATAGTTCCAGGTCAAGGTGAAATGACTCTTACTACTGAAAACGTAAGAGATGACGCTGGATATGAAAATGCAATGAGAGTATACGCTCAAACTAAAGCTAACTATGACAGATCAATTTCTGATATCAACGCTCAAACAGAAATTATTCAACAACAAGACAGAACTCTTGAATTAAGACTAAAACAACTAGATACAGAACAAAGCGCTCTTCAAACAGAGTTAGAAGCTGTTACTAAGGTAATTGAAAAGAACATTGAATCAACATTCAAAACATTCGCATAATACATATGCGAATGTTTTAACGGGAAGTAAATAAACACGAAAAAGGGAAGATAAATGAGTTACAAAAATGATGGATTATTAGTTATTGCCAACAAGTTTGGAAGTGCTTCTTCTGATGCAAAAGCGGAGCTTTTCGAAACTTATGACAAACTAAGAGATTTAACCGTCAGTGGTCAAGCAACTGATGGTGGCGGTTTTGGTACTGCAGGTGGCTTCTTGTGGCAAGTCGCAAGAATGATTGCGCCAAGTTCATTTATGACCGTTATGGGTGGTAACAGCAGTATGAATATCCCTGGAACCTCCTATTGGAGTCCGACTTCATCCTCAGGCACAGGTTCAACCTCTGCATTCGGCATAGGAAATCTTGGAAGCTATCCAGGTTTCCCAAGCGGCGCAGCTCCAGTACTTTGGGGTTTTGGCTCAGACACAGGCGTTGCAACAGGCGGAGCTTCTGCACTTACAGCTGCTTCTGATATTGCAGGCATGGCCGGGATTAATGCAGCAGCATACGGAACAGGCGTTGCATCAGGGTTCGGATACGGAAACAACTGGGTATTACCAACTGCAGGAGTTATTTCTGGATGGGGCGGTATTATGCAAGCTATGGCTCCATATCTTGGAACGTGTGGATTAGGTGCAACTGTTGCAGGTAACCTATTACAAGGTACAAGTAGTGCGGCATTGAGTGCCTACCAGAACGTTACAGGTAGAATTCAAGCAAATGCTGATACAATTCTTTCAAATAGAGTTAAAAACATAGAAACTGTATGTAAGATGCTTGATACACAAGGTGATATTGTTAAAAAGATGTTAAAAGAATCTATCGAAGGCGACAGCAAATCAGCTCAAAACCTATCATAGTTTGATTATGTCAAATATCTCTTTTGTAGAATAAATATCTTTAATTACAAAAATATTACAATTAAGTTCTCTTTCCAAATCAGAAGTGCTGAGGCCATCTAAAAATTCATTAGAATACGGTCTCAGCATTACTGATGAAATGATTAGATTTTCTACATTTTTGCCTTTTAATTGTTCAATCAAATCTTTAGCGCAAATCAATCCTGCTACATTTATATGTTCCCCCCAAAAATTACTTTTGATGGGGATCACTTCAGCGCGCAATTTTTCAATTTTATTGAATTTTTCAGCAAACTTATTAAACACTGAAAAAGCAGAATAAGAAGTAGCAAAAGTTAAATTCAAATTTTTACTTAACTTTTTAGGCATTTTCTTTTTATTTTTTTCAAAATCATCAATAATCAGGCGTAATGAACCAACGCCATCTTCAATCTGCGAAAATCCTCCGTAATATTTAGCCTCAGGAATCTCCCTTCCAGCAAGCAAGAAAAATTCATCTGAGACACAAGCTAGATTTTTTTTGATTTTTTTATTAAATTTTTCAACTAAATCTATTGTTTCTTCAGCGATTTTAGCATCGACTAATTTTAGTTTTTCTTTTCTGTATTTCGTAACCCCAAGCGGGACAATAGCAACAGAATATAGTACAGATTTAAACTTTGCTAAATCTGATAAAGTACGCTCAAGTTCAGCTCCGTCATTAAAGCCCGGACACAAGACAATTTGAGCATGGAAAGGAATGTCATTTTTTTTAAGCCAGGTTAATTCAGTTAATATTTTTGCTGCATTGGGATTTTTAAGCATTTTAACCCTTAAATCAGGATTTGTTGTATGAACTGAAACGTACAAAGGTCCTAACTTTAAAGCAGAAATTCTGTTTTTGTCTTTTTCTGTGAGATTAGTCAACGTAACATAAGTTCCTTGAAGATATGAAAGTCTATAATCATCATCTTTTACATATAAAGAATCTCTTAAACCTTTAGGCTGCTGGTCAACGAAGCAAAAAATACATTTATTTGTGCAAGGTTTGATTTTATCAAAGATAGCGGATTCAAAAACGATTCCAAGCTCTTCATCAAAATCTTTTTCTATTTCGATAACTTCAATTTCACCATTAGCTTTTTTAATTTCTATTTCAAGCTCTTCAGATGCCATAATGAATTTATATTCGATGTAATCAGTCAGCTTAAATCCGTTGATTTTAAGCAACTCATCATTTTTTTCAAGCCCAAGTTCTTCTGCTATAGACCCATCTATAACTTCACTAATTATTGCTGCCATCATTCGCCTTCAATATATTTACAAAATCTTGCAAATTAGCTATCTCTGTTATCATTTTTTTCAAGAGTTCTCTTTGGTAAAAATCATAATTTACAAATTCATCAGTCAATTTATTTTTAAGATCAATTCCGTAGAGTTCTATTTTTTTGCTAACATCGTTTAAAAATACAATTTTATCCTCAGCTGAAAGCATACTAATTGTAGCGAATCTCGATTGTAAGTGGTTATAAAACAGAGATGGATTTTCACTTATATCAGTAAAAAACAATTCCTTAAAATATTTTTTGCCCGCTTCTGTAATTGAATAGTAAGTGGATTTTTTCCCACCATCAGACATTCTTTCTATACATTGAACATATTTTTTTTCAAAAAGTCTCTTTAATGCCGGGTGTATTGTACCTAAGCTTGGTTTTGTAAAAGCACCGAAAAGTTCAATTATTTCTTTTCTGACAGAATAAATTGTTTTGGACTTATTATTTATTACAAAAAGTATTAAAATTTCAATCATAGTATTAAAATAACACAAAACAGAGAGTTTTGACTAGTTGTTACAATCCAAAAATCGTGAAACATCATAAAAATAATGGGATTTTTTTCACGATTTTAAAAGTTTTTTAAAATTTAGCTTGATTATCTAGTTATGATTGTGCAAAAATTAAATTAAGGAAAAATTTCAAATGGATGATTGTAATTTAGTTTATTTATTAGATGGAAATGTATACATCAATGTTACAAATTTATGCACAAACGATTGCGTATTCTGTATTCGTGCAATAAAAGAAGATGTAGTCGGCACAAATTTATTCCTTAAAAATGAAAATATCAAAGTTCAAGATGTCATTGAACAACTTGATAAAATGAAAGACAACATAAATAAAGAGATTGTCTTCTGCGGATACGGTGAACCACTTATAAAACTAGATATAATCAAAGAAGTCGCCAAATACATAAAACAAACTTATCCAAATACAATCGTGAGAATAAACACCAATGGACAGGCAAACCTAATACACAAAAGGAATATCGTGCCTGAACTTGTCGGACTGATAGATAAAATATCAGTAAGCTTAAATGCTGAAACTGAGGAACTATACAACCAGTTAGCCGTTCCTAGCTTCAAGAATGCATACGAAGCTGTTAAAGAGTTTATAAAAGAATGCGTAAAAAACGGAATAGACACAACAGCAACAATTGTAACAGGCTATAAAAATTACAAAGTTGACATTGAAAAATGCAAAGAAATTACCAAAAGTCTGGGCGCAAATTTCAGAGAACGCCCTTGGCTAGACAGCGGATATTAAGTTATTTAAATTTTCTACATAATACAGAAAGGTAAAAACATGTTAAAAGAACAATTAGACAAAATTATGAAACCAAAATCTATTGCAGTAATCGGTGCTTCTACAAAAGCAAAAACCATCGGTTCTGAAATTATGCAAAGATTAAAAGAATATGATTTCCAAGGAAACATATACCCTATCAATCCAAAAGCAGATCAAGTAGAAGGTTTCAAAGCTTACCCATCTGTTCTTGAAGTTGAAGGCGAAATTGACTTAGCAATTATCGTTATTCCTAAACAGTTTATCCTTGATACCCTTGAAC
>JAEZOG010000130.1 GCA_023414155.1 Cyanobacteria bacterium OH_CFB_184
GTTTATAGTACATATAAGCGAAAAACCTACAAATATTGAGTATTGTAATATAAAAAGTTTAATTTCTTGACTTTAACCTTTTTCTTTATATATCATGTTTGTAATAAAACAATTACGAGAGGTCAAATGAGAAACTCAACACTGCACAGGTCAAATCTATCTAGCGAAAGAATGGCGCTCTTATCAGAATTAAAAGCCCAAAAAAAACAATCGACAGATACCGCTCCTGGAATATACAAAAGACCATGTAAACAAAAAGAACTTGATGTTCTTTGGCAAAGTTTTAAAGTTCACCAAAAAGATGAAAAATCTCCAGGTTTATATTTGCTGGTTGGATTTATCGCTGGTGCTCTCAGCATGTTTTTAATGACAGCTGTTATTAGTATTAATGCTAATTCAAGCGATGAAATAACAGATCCTGCTATGAACGCTCCAAAAATCGAGAAAAAACTCATTAAAAGATCAGATATATCAAAATTAACTATTGTACCACCAGATAAACCAACAGCACCTGTATCAGCTCCTGAAACATATACAGTGCAATCAGGTGACACTTTAGAGGGTATAATTATTAGATTCTACGGCAGATTCGATCAGGCAAAAATCAACAAAATCAAAGAAGCAAACAAAATGATGAACCCTGATGCACTTCAAATCGGTCAAAAACTAGTTATTCCTTTAGAATAAGGGAAATAAAACAAATTTTAAAATCACACTTTAATAGTGTGATTTTTTTTGGATATTTTTTAATCGATGAACTTGCGAGTATGGAAGCGAATCATTGTAAATCAAAAACTCATTTTGAGGGCTTGAATACTTTTTAATATACTCTACGTTCTTAATTTTTTCACAATAACAATACGAACCGATATTTTCTTTTATAAAATCAAGAAAAACGGTTTGTTTTGGAGTAAGTTTATAATCATTCAAATCTTTTACGATATGCATATTATAATTTTAAAGTATTTTTGAACAAAAAGCTGTATATTTACAAAAATCAATTAATTTATATTAAACTTTTTCGATTGAAAGAAAAGTAATAACTTTATCAGAATACTCTTTCTGCTTGATTATCACAAATCCGGTTAAGTCAACAGCCTTGTCTTTTGTATGTTCAAGGGCGACAATACCTCCAGGATTAAGGATTTTATTAGATAAAACAGCTTTTAAAGATTTATCGTACAAATCAGAATCGTAGGGTGGATCAATAAAAATAACATCGAAAGTTTCATTCATTTTAGAAATAACTTTTATAGAATCTCCCACAATTAAATTTAACTCAACATCTAAAATCCTACAATTTTGTTTTATGATATCGATTGTCTTTCTGCTTTTTTCTATTGAGCAAACATCTTTAAAACCTCTAGAAACTGCCTCAAAGGACATTATTCCGCTACCAGCGAATAAATCCAAAAACTTTTTACTTTCAAAATCTATTAACGAAGAAAGAGAATTAAAAAAAGCCTGTCTTGTTTTAGAAAGAGTTGGTCTTACATCTGGTGATGAAGGCATTTTAATTTTTCTTGAGTTTAAAAAACCACCTGTAATTTGCATAGAAATCTCGCTTATAACTGGACAGTACTCGATTTATTCATAATCGCGTCCCATCTGTAATAGCTGTAATAAATTCTGACTTTTCTCATTATGTTTATCCAATTTGGACTTATGCTTTGAAAATATTGAGGGTTATTGTTTATGTAATGCATAGTAATTATGCCTTCATAGCCTTGAGCAGCCCTTAATATCTCACATTGAGAGGCACTTTTGCTGCACCAAACCGCAATTGTATCCATAGGATCATCTTTTAGGTATGTAAGTTCAATATCTCTATATCTAAGTGCTGTCTGGTTAAGTTGATATTTCAAAATTGATTGAGCAGAAATATTAGAGCTATACTCCCACTTATACGAGTGAAAAATTACTGTTTCTATATAATTTGTTTTAGTTTGCCCCGCTGGAACATATTGAACAATAGCTTCTTTTACTCTGTCTTCATAAAAAACTCTATGCCACCCGCTGTTTGGAAAGTCAATCAAAACTGTTTCATAACTGTTTGCTGCATTTTGAAAACAAAGAGTAATAAAAAACAATATGAATATATTTTTAAACAATTTTCCAAATATCTTCTTCATGAGCAACAATTAATTCCACTTCAAGTTTTTGTAAAATATTTTTAAAGATGTCAGTTACAAATTTTTCACTATCATAATGTCCGATATCAAAAATCACTAACCCGTCAGAATCTAATGCATCATGGTATTTAACATCACCTGTTACAAACAAGTCAATATTTGCAATATTTATATCCTGAATAAAGCTTCCGCCTGATCCGGCACAAAACGCAATAGATTTAACCGAGTGAAGATTTCTCAGATTCACCATTTTAAAATGATTAACGTTTAAGTTATGCTTTAATCTTTGGGTCAATTCTTCAACAGAAATTTCATTATCCAATCTCTTGACTCTGACAAATTCATTTAAAACTTCAAGCTGGTCAAATCCCATTTTCCATCCCAACATATCTGAAGTTCCGCCGATTACACTGTCAAAATTAGTGTGCACAGAATACATTTGAATTCCGTTCTTAATTGCCTCTAAAATTGATTTATCAGCAATTTTTTTTATAGGATCAAAGAACACTGGATGATGGGAAAGAATAAAATCACAGTTTTGATCTATCGCCTGAGAAATAACGCTTTCAGTCACAGTAAGACACAACATGATCTTTTTCACGTCAGGGTTGGCAAAATTAACTTGCCAACCAACATTATCCCAAGGCTGAGCCGTGGAAAGAGGAGCAAACTCCTCTAATGCAGCTATTATGTCTACTGTTTTAACCATATATTTCCTCTAATATTTTTTTAGCGATATTATCTTTTGTATCTCTCTCGATTTTAACGATTTTAGAATCTTTATTGACGATATAAACCTCGTTATAGTCTGAAGAAAACCCTATATTTGATTGAGAGATATCATTTGCAACAATATAATCACATTTTTTCTTTTCTATTTTAATTTTAGCATTTTCTAAAAGATTTTCACTTTCAGCACAAAAACCGACTACAATCTGATTTTCTTTTTTATTAAAGGACATCGTTTCAAGTATATCAGGATTTTTAACTAGTTCTAAAATCAAGTTGTCATTGCTTTTTTTAATTTTTTGATCCGATTTATTATTCACTCTATAATCAGAAACCGCCGCTGCCATAACAAGAGTATCAGCTTGCTTGAATGCTTGTTCCACTTCACAGAGCATTTCTTGGGCAGACTTTACCGTTTTCACCGTATAGTTTTTATTCACTTCAAAAGTCGAAATCAAAGTTACATCAGCGCCCATTTTATATGCGTTATCAGCCAATGCCAAGCCCATTTTTCCTGAGCTGTAATTACCTATATATCTAACAGGATCAATATCTTCTTTTGTTCCGCCTGCTGTTATCACAACTTTTTTACCTGTTAAAGATGTTTTTGGAAAGAGGACTTCTTTTACTTTTTCAAAAATGATTTCAATATCTGCTAATCTGCCCTTACCAGTGTACCCGCAAGCTAAAAAGCCATCTTCAGGTTCAACTACATAAGCACCATTTTGTTTTAATTTAGACAGATTTTCTTGAACAAATTTATTGTCCCACATGCCTGTATTCATACAAGGGGCGAGGATTAAAGGTTTTTTATATGCGCAAGCAATTGAAGTTAAGAGATTATCGCACAAGCCGTTTGCGATTTTAGAAATTGTATTTGCAGAGATTGGCGCAATTACAAAAACATCTGCAGAATCAGCAAGTGAAATATGTTCAGGCTTATATTCTTCGATATCATATTGATTAACATAAACAGGATTTTGGCTTAAGCATTGAATTGTCGTTTTTGTTACAAATTCAAGCGCATTAGGAGTTACTACAACTTTTACTTCAGCATTTGCCCTTTTAAACATTCTAATTAATTCAAGAGTCTTATATGCAGCGATAGCGCCTGTTATACCTACGAGAATCCTTTTGCCTGATAACATTACGAATTCCTTTCCTTATCGAAAATCTTTTGCAAATTTTCAACAGCTTCTTCTATGTTATCATTAACAACCCTATAATCAAAACTCTCAGACGCGCTAATCTCTCTGCGAGCGAAATCCAGCCTCATCTTGATAGTTTCTTCGTCTTCAGTATTTCTGCCTCTTAGACGTTCTTCTAGGATTTTTTGAGATGGCGGAAGAATGAAAATTAAAATCGCATCTTTGATTTTTTCTTTAACTTGAAAAGCACCCTGAGTTTCAATTTCGAGTATTAAATCGATTCCTTTTGACAATGATTTTTCAACAAAACTTTGTTTTGTTCCATAATAATTGTTGCTAAAAACAGCCCATTCCAAGAACTCATTATTATCAATCGAATTTTTAAATTCTTCTTCAGTTATATAAAAATAATTAACACCATCAACTTCTCCGGGTCTTGGTTTTCGCGTAGTAGCAGAAATTGAAAGCTTCAGCGAAGGATTGTTTTCCATAAAACGCTGGATTAACGTTCCTTTTCCAACTCCCGACGAACCTGAAATTATAAATAGTCTTCCTCTCATTGTTCCTCTTCAAATTTTTTATAAATTATAACCGAATAAAACAATATAATCTAGCCTTAGATGTTGTTTTGAACATTTATATTAAGGAATATACATAGCGGAAAATATATGCACAATAAAATGGACAATAGTATGATAAGATATATCCATAATGAGACAAAAGGAAGTTCTGATGAAGTTAAATTCCTTTTTTAAAAACTTAAAAAAAGATATTCCAAACAATCAAGATAAAGAAATCGCCTTACTTAATGAAAAAATTGCAAACCACCAACATCAATTAACACGGTATATCAACAAGTTCCTCCAAAATGAAGAAAAATGGAGACTTATAAACAATCTTATCCAGAGTATAAACTCCACTTTGGAAATAGAAAATTTACTAAAATTGATATGCTTTAATATTGTTAGGCTAGTCGGTTCAGACATTTGCAGCATATATGAATATGACCATAAAGCTTTAAAATTGGAGCTTAAATACACTGACGCACAAGTCGGCACCCCTGCTCTAGATTACATGAAAAACTTTATACAAAACAAAAATATATTTGTTGATAAGTTTATAAATACAGATATGGAAATTTGTTCTTCTTCAATAATCTCTTATCTAAACGAAAATCTAGACCCAAAATACCACATCACTCCTATAGTTAATAATTCTAACTTATACGGGATTATATTTATATATAAAGATAGCGAAGAAATTTCATCAGAAGAAACCAACATTCTGCAAATAATCACAGAAAATGTGATGATGACTATGAAAAATGCAGAATTGTACGAAAAAGTAAAACAAAGCAACACTAATAAAGTTGAGTTCATCGCAACTCTTACTCATGAATTCAAAACTCCTTTAAACACTATTATCGGCTTTGCAGACATAATAAAGTCAGACGATAAGCTTGATAAGCAACTTATAAACAAATACTCTGACAACATCCTTAATTGTTCAATGCATATGTTAAAACTTATTGAAGACATCCAAGATGCTTCAATAGCAGAATCAGGCAACATAAATCTTTATTATGAAAAATTCAACACCAAAACACTTATAAACGAATGCATAAACAATCTTGAAGGCCTTGCCAAAAAGAAAGAAATTAACATATCAGCGCACTTGATAGATTTATCTATCAACGCTGACATCAAAAGATTAAGGCAAGTAATTTATAATTTATTCAGTAATGCAATAAAATTTTCCGGTCAGAACGGCAAAATAAAAATAGTATCATATCTTGCAAATAATAATTTCTATTTTGAGATAACAAATTACGGCAAAACAATAGACCCGTCAGAGCGAAACAATATGTTTGAACTGTTCTATCAAAGCAACCCCTCTACTAAAAAGAATTATGAAGGTTCAGGGATAGGCCTTGCTTTAAGCAAAAAAATCATCGATTTGCATAATGGAGAAATAGAGTATACTTCTTCTTCAGAAGACGGTACAACTTTTTGGTTTTCTCTTCCTATCTCGGAAATCACCGGATCTCAATCACCAAAAGACAAACAAGCTTCTAAGTAGACCCCCTTTCTCTAAAAATAAAAAGCGACACTAATGCCGCATAAGTCAAGAAAGGAATGGTTAGACTATTAATTT
>JAEZOG010000141.1 GCA_023414155.1 Cyanobacteria bacterium OH_CFB_184
TGCCGCTTTTTCAAAGCTTAAGTTGTCGGGTAATTTTAATAAATTGTGTTTAACGATCTGTTCGGGAATATTTATGTATTCAGCGTATGCTCCATTTAAAAAGTTTAAATTTTCACATAGATTATACTCTTCTTTTTGGCAGAAAAAGCATTTGTAGCATGGTGCAGAATTTGCAGCTACTACCCTATCACCGATAGAAAAATCTTTTACGTTTTTACCGACTTTTTCAATTACTCCAGAAAATTCATGTCCGAATCCTGATGGGATTTTTTTTATTAAAACCGGATGACCTCTTCTATATGTTTTTAAGTCTGTCCCACACGTGAGTGCAGCTTTAACTTTGACCTGTACTTCATTTGGGTTTGGTTCTTTTATATTAACTTCTTCATATCTAATATCTTGCGGTGCATAGTATTGAATAGCGTTCATCTTCATAATGTTATGTATGCCTTTATAATTTTATTTGAAAGTGTATCAGCAATAGCTTCGTTGATATTTTCTAATGTGTAATGAGTGGACAAGTTTTCAACTATGACTTTTCTTGATTGCAAGAATTCTAAAGAGTCTTCAAGATCAACTGGTGCAGGTGAATAACTGCCAAGTATTTTTAATTCTCTGTAATAGATATCATTGTTTGAGTAACCCATGTCAGATTTTACACTGGAAAAAACAGTAATTGTGCCGCCGTCTCTTATAGATTTTAGTGCAAAATTAATTGTTTTGTCTGAACCAGAAGTCATGAAAACAGCGTCTACACCGTATCCTGAAGTTTCTGATTTAATGAGATTTAATGCATTATCTTCTTCAAGTGAATTAAAACAATCTTCAAATCCTAATTTTTTAGCTAATAAATTTCTTTGTTCTAAAATATCACAGCCATAAACTTTATAGCCCATAGCTCTAGCTGCTTGTCCCATTAATATGCCGATAGAACCTAATCCTACAACTAAAACTCTTGCTGAATAGGGAATATCTGCTCTTTTTATGGCTCTTATACAACATGCCAGCGGCTCTAAAAACGCAGCTTCATCATCTGTTAGATTTGGGCTTGGGGTAAAAACGGTATTTTGAAGGTGCTGTTCAGTGACTGTAATATATTCTGCAAAGCCACCAGGGAATATATTTGATGTTTTGAAGCTCTTGCACATTGAGTAGTTGCCGCCCCAACAATACACACAGTCAAAACAAGGTATATGATGCCCAAGAACAACTCTGTCACCTACTTCAAAGTTTGTATCAGAGTTTATTTCTATGATTTCACCAACAACTTCATGTCCTAAAATAGCACCATTTTTAGAGATTCCTGTTTTAAGCTTAACAATATCTGAGCCGCATAAACCACACCCTTTTACTTTTATAAGAGCGCCTTTTTCTTTAAGTTTAGGTTTATCCACTTGTGATATAACTAATTTTTCGTTTGAAATCGTAGCTGCTTTCATAATACCTGCAAATTATTTTCCAAATAGATTTTAGCACTTAAAATTATATATACAATAAAATTTCTTTTATATATTGTATTCTTTGATGATTTTTAAGTCGTATTTTGAAGGATTTTCACCTAGAAATTTTTCATATAAATCAGGTCTTTTTTCTTTTGTTCTTATAAGTTGTTGAGCTCTGCGCCATTTTTCTATCTCAGCATGGTTGCCTGATAATAATACTTCAGGCACGTTTAAACCTTCGTATTCCCTAGGTTTTGTATATTGAGGGTATTCTAACAAACCGTCTGAATGACTGTCATATTCTGCAGAATCATTATCACCAAGGGCATCTTCTAATAGTCTAGTTACACTATCTATTATACACATTGCAGGGTATTCACCGCCTGTTAATACAAAGTCTCCGATTGAAATTTCTCTAGCACCAGAAAGCGTTCTAATTCTTTCATCAAAACCTTCATAATGACCACAAATAATTATTAGTTGGCTTTTAGATGAAAATTCTTTCGCAATTTTATGGTTAAAAACCTCTCCTTGAGGGGTTAAAATTATTTTCTCAGAATTTTCTTCTTTTTTTATACTATTGAGTGCATCAATATATGGCTGACATGCCAGCACCATACCTGCACCGCCGCCATAAGGGGTATCGTCGACTTTTTTATGTTTATTAGTCGAAAAAAGTCTTGGATTATTTGTTTGTATGTCAATGATATTGTTGTCTTTTGCCCGTTTTAAAATACTGTGATTAGATGCTTGTTCAATTAGTTCTGGGAAAAGAGTTATTACATCAAATCTCAATTTATCAAGCCTTCAATAGTATTAATAATAACTTTTTTATTTTTTATATCTACTTTTGGCACAAGCTCTTTAACAAAAGGAATCATGTGAATTTTTCCATTGTCATCGACTATGCTTATTACATTAGTTGCGTTATTTTCTCCTATTGCACAAATCGTGCCAAGGAAGTTATCGTTACAATCAAATGCCTCTAGTCCATCTAAGTCTGAAACGAGGTATTCATCTTCATCCAGAAATTTTTCAACGATATCTTTAGAAATATATAAATTATGACCCTTATACTGCTCAGTGTCATTTATAGAGTTTAATTCATCAAATTTAATCAATGCAAAAGTTTTGTGGAATTTCAAGCTTCTAATATTTAATGCAACAAAATCTGAGCCTTTTTTAACATACATTTTTTTTAGAGATTTAAGCTGTTCTTCTCTTCCTTTAGTATATCCGACTTTGACTTCACCTTTTATGCCGTGAAAATTAATTATTTTAGCTATAGATAATAAGTTATTCATGATTATTGTTTTTTAAATTCTGCTGGAGCATCCGGTCTTTCAGGATTCCATCTGTCTAGTCCCATTTGCTTTCTTACTAGTCCAATTCCGACGTGTACACGCCATTCATCCATTTTTAATTGAGCTGCAATTATTTTGTGACAGCCGATTGGAGGAAGCGGTAGTAGTGGTTCGTATAGGTTTTTTATTGCAAAAAGTTGATCAGGGCTGACTGCTAATTTTCTTTTTGGGAAAGGTAATTTAGGCAGCATCATTTTTTGTCTGACTAGATTTATTCCAAAAAATACTTTTCTTGGTTCAAGATCAATCGCATTACCAATTACTTCGTGGATATCTGGGTTAGGAAGCGGTAATGTTTTTTTGTATAAAAGTTCTATTTGAGCTATTTGTTCTCTGTTAACAAGTAGTTGTCTTTGGTTGTTAGCAAAAGGTCTTCTGTTAGGAGGACCGCCTTGCGGCCTGAATCTGTTGTCTCTTCTTTGTGGGAAAGAAGGTCTATTTTGATCACCACCATATGGTCTTGGTTGTGGGTTATAAGGCCTAGGTTGATCTCCGTGAGGTCTTTGCTGATCATAAGGTCTTGGTTGTGGGTTGTATGGCCTTTGTTGCTGACCATAAGGTCTTTGTTGTTGGTTATATGGTCTTGGCTGGTTGCGGTCATACCTATTGTCGCTATTATATGGCCTGTCTCCCTGTGGTCTAGGATATCTTTGTTGTGGCCTGTTATTATCATACCTGCGTGGTTCAAAACTTCTGAACGGCTTTCTCTCCTCATTTTCTGTAGGAGTGGCTGTACTATATGAACTTAGCGGTGTTGTTTTTTCTTCTTTTACACTTGTTTCTTGTTCCGGTGAATCTGGATTTAAAATCGGCTTTTTGTCCGGGTATAAACAACTAGGACAAATAACTCTTTTGGGGTTTTTTGTTTCAAACTCAGCGCCACATTTCGTGCATTTATTTATATACATTTTCAGGGTGTCCCTTTTGCTTTGCAAGTAAAAATAATTATTATCCCTCTCCATAACTTGCAATGGATATTATTTTTATTTTATTTTATATTTAAAAATCATAAATGACAAGTATTTTATTATAATTTAACGAAAAGTTATAACTCTTTCTTCAAGAGCTGTAACAATTTTTACTATTTCTTCTTTTGTATCAGTAAATTTTTTGTGGTTGTTGAAGAAATATTCTTCCAAAAGCTTGATGAGTTCTACTTGGGTCTCATAATCATATTTATTATCGTTTTCTTTTAAGTACCAGCTTAAATTGGACTCTTCATCTTTTGTAATTGCAGATACAATATGAGATTGTTGCTTTGGTCCGTTAAGTATAGTCATGAAGGTTGATAAAGCGTTTTTAAGAAATTTTGCTGCTCTTTCTGTAAGAGTTCGGTATCTTAAAATTTCTCTTTTATAGTTTTTTACATCATTTTGTGCATTTTTAAAATAATCGAGCGTTTCATTGATAAGTGAAATTTCATTTTTCAAATTAGTTAAAATAGTTTTGTAATCAGGGGTATAATTGATTTTATCAATTATTTCATCCGTGTTTGGTTTTTTATCAGTTAATAGCGACAAAACTTCTTTTAATTCTACGTTACTAAATCCATCAATCTGGGCTCCGCCTTTTGATGAGTTTATTAAAATTTTCGATTCGCCGTATTTTTTTGCAAAGTCTTTGAAATATTCAATAAATAGTGCATAACCTTGTTCTGTAACTAGTCTTTCACCATTTTGACCTTTTGTAAACATGACAGCATTATTTAAGTCATTGAGTCTCATTTCAATAAACTTATACTGAGTTTCTTCTTTCCATTTTGATTTACTTGTAAATGATTCTTGTCTGTATTTTTCTATATCATCAACGTATATTTTCGGTTGTCCTGTTTCTTCGTCTATATCATATTTCAGGTTTGTATATGCTGAATTGTCTGCATACAATTTTCCATCTGCAAAAGCCAAATCCTGCCCAATAAGTATTAATGGGTTGCACCCTAACAAATGGGCGCTAAATAGTGCATTATAAGAAACAGTGCCTCTTGTTTCATACATTTGTGCATCCATTTCCATTAAGTCAGCAAGCCAAACGTTTGCAACATTTTCTTGGGAGAGAGTAATGAATGCTTTCTTCTTTTTTAAGTCCATAAATGTTTTGTTGGTATAGCCTTCATGAACATAATTAATATCGCTTAAATCAAAACCTGATATTTGAGATGAAGAATCGTGCCTCTCAATTGCGTGGAGAAAGTCTGGTTTAATTCCTGCAGCTGCTAATGTTTTGTATGCTGTACCTACGCAGAAGATAAGAACATTATCTTGATATTGTTTTAATATTTCGATGTTTTTGCTTAAAGAAGGACCTGCTGATACTATTACAGCTGGAATATTTTTAAATTTGTCTTGAAGAAGATGCAGCGGAATCGATTCTATTTTCTTTTCAAATCCATCCAGCGTGTTATTTATAAAAGAATAGTTTTGTTTTTTTTGAAAGCTATAATTGCTAGATAAGATAGAATTAAATCTTGTAAGCTCTTTTACCAGCTGTTCTATTTCAGGAAAGCAGTGTTCTCTGTGGTAGGTTAAGAAATGGCACTTTACTTTTGAAAGATATGCATATTTAGAATAAAAAACATGTTCAAGTGCTTCTAAATCAGTTGCTACAAATACATTCTTTTTTGATAATTCTTGTTTAAAATCAACTACTTCAAGAGTGACTCTTAATGCTTCAAGATCTGGTTCGTACAAGATTACTGTACCTTGAGCATGGTCTGCAAATTCCTTGAATAAAAAGCCAATACCTATACCATAAATAATGTGGATAAAGTTTGCACTATCTTCACTTTTTTTAAAAATGCTTTTTGCTTCTTCTTCTGCACCCATAGGTGAATGTACATGAACTCCGTTAATAGAGAGGTTTGGCTCTTTTAAATTTGTTTCGCAAAAAGATATATCTTTAGTCAAAGATGTTATCGATAAAATACGTTCTGAAAAAAGAGAGTCATATTTTTGGATTGCTTCAATATTGCCGTTAAGTATCTCGTTCATTTTTGTCCACTTGAAATATATATTCTTTAATATTCTATCATTTAGAGCGGTAAAAGGACAATTATTTTTTCTTGCAGCTCAACTGTCCACAGGCTGCATCAATATCTGCACCCCTCTCAAGCCTTACAGTGACTTTTTTACCGGCTGCTTCTAAGATATATTTAAACTTCATAACAGATTCTTTTGAAGGTTTTTTATATTTACAAAATTCATTTGAGTTATACGTTATAAGGTTAACATTGCTCTTTAAGCTGTTTATTAAAAGTGCTAATTTCTTGGCATCTTCAACTGAGTCATTCAAGTCTTTAATTAGTGTGTATTCTATTGTAACCCTTCTGCCAGTTTTATTAGTATATGACTTTAATGTTTTTATTAATTCATCAATGTTATATTTGTTTTCTACAGGCATGATTTTTTTTCTGGTTTCACTGTCTGCTGCGTGGAGAGAGATTGCCAGTGTTGACTGCATATTTAATTCAGCTAATTTGTTGATTCCAGGAATTATTCCGCACGTTGAAAGAGTCATTCTTCTTGCGCCAACTTGATATTCTTTATTAAAAATATCCATTGCTTTAAGGAGATTATCTATGTTCAAAAGAGGCTCACCTTGCCCCATAAAAACAATATTAGTAACTTTTAGTCCTGTATCAGCTTGGATTAGATGTATTTGTTGAGCTATTTCAAGGTCTGTAAGGTTTCTTTTGAATCCTAATTTTGCGGTTGCACAAAAATCGCAGCCCATTTGGCATCCGACTTGGGTGCTTAAACAAGCTGTTAGATTAGATCGATTATCAAATCTCATAAGAACAGATTCAGTATAATTATTGTCCTCAAGTTCGAATAAATATTTGATTGTTCCATCTGAACTGATTTGTTTTTCTTTGATAGAAACTGTTGTTAGAGTTGCTATTTCATTTAATTTTTCTCTAAACTCAGCTGGAAGATTTGTCATATCTTCAATTTTTTTTACTGATTTTAGGTATATCCACTGATAAATTTGTTTTGCTCTAAATTTAGACGCCCCTAATTCTTGTGTTATAGCCTCTAATTCTTCTAAATTTTTTCCAGTCAGTAATATTTTTATCATATATATCCATTATTTTTTAATAAAATTCTACCATAAATAATATACTTGTATTAAAATAGAATTAATAGCACGTAGAGGACAAATTTATGCTAAAAGTTGCTATAACAGGAAACATAGCGTCTGGTAAATCCGAGGTAGAAAAACTTCTCAAGAAAAGAGGTTACACCGTAATTGACTCGGATAAAATTGCACATAAAATTTTAAAAGAAGATCAAGAAACAATTGAAAAAATTGATTCTTTCTTTGGACATAAAGATATTTTTGAAGAAGATGGTTCTATTTCTCGCAGAAAATTAGGAGCGCTTGTCTTTGCAAATCCAGGGATGAGATACAAATTAGAATTTATCATGCATCCGATCATAAAACTTAGACTTCAAGAATTACTCACTCAATATTCTGATAAAGATGTATTATTTGTTGCAGTTCCTCTGCTTTATGAAGCGGATATGCAAGGCTTATTTGATAAAGTATTATTTGTCGCTTCAGATGAACCATTAAGACTAAAAAGAATTTTAAGACGTGATAATATCGAATTTGCAGAAGCAAAAGATAGAATAAATGCGCAATTGCCGCAAGAACAAAAAATGGACAAAGCAGATTTTGTTATTTACAACAATACAAATATTGCTGGTCTTGAATTTCAACTAGATTTGATTTTAAAAAGACTTATTGGTTCTTAATTCCTTCTAAATCAGCTGTAGCTTTTATAATTATTGATTTGTAGAATTCAGTATTTATATTTAGATATTCGCCTAATTTTAAGACGGCAAGAAGTAGGCATCTACTTGATTGCATGTTGTTTTCTTTTGTTATGGTTTCAATTAGTTCTGCGAATTTTCTAAATACTTTGCCGAAATATATATTTTGAGCTTCTGACACATCGACTTTGATTTCAAGAGAATCAATATGTTTGAATAATTCTAAAGCTTTTTCTAATCTGTGACTTTCGTACGTATTTGTAAAATCTTTCACTTTTTGCGTTATCAGCATAGAGAAAAATTTACTCGTTTGCTCTTTATCAAGTTCAATTTCTAGCAATTTGGCTTCATTATTTATCTCTAAAGCATTACTTATGCAAGATTCATCAAGTTGCATATCTGGCGAACTGAATAGTGAATTGAAATCTTGAGATAGTGTGTACTGTGCTGCGATTTTGAATTCCTGAGGTACGCTCAACCCTAATTTTTTTAGTTGTAATATTGGAATTTTGCCTTCATTGTAGACATCTCTATAGTTGTTTGAGAATTTACTCATTTTATCTTTTAAGAGTCTTGTGAGAATAGTTTTTCTTTCTTCAATAAATATATCTTTCAAAGAAAAATATTCTCTTCCAAAATAGTGGTCTATCAGCCTGATTGTTTCTGTTATTAAAGAATCAGAATAAGTGCTCAATAGTTCGTTCACGATTTTATTGTAGTCTGCGTGATCTGTATATTCTTTTATTGCACAATGGAAGTCACCACTAGTATATTGCAATAGAGCAAACATAAAGTCTGATTTCTCGTGTGTGATTTTTGATTTTATTTCAATTCTTCCTGTGAGAAAGTTTGTATTGCCCTTTGATACTTTTTTGTATGCGTGGTTTGTAATTTCATAGCAATAGAGTGATACATTTTTATCATAATTTTGATAAAGAGATGATAACGCCCAAAGAGTTGCTATTTGTTTAGCGGTAACGATTGAAGGTTTTACGAACCTTTCATATATATCTTTTCCGTTGCCAAAACCGTGGATATTACTGTGGGCTTTAGATAATTTATCTAAGAAATTAGTTTCTAAGTCAACATCAGTAAAATCAGCATTTAACTGGATAGCCCTTGCTGCATACTTCATAATTTGAGTTGTTTCTATACCAGATAATTCAGAGAAGAACCAGCCGCAGCTAGTATACATTAGCATTGCTTGTCTTTGTATTTCCATAAGTTTAAGAGCATTAACTTTGTCTGAATCAGTTATGTCTTCTTTTAAATTTTTTCTGAAGAAATCTTGTATTGAAATTTCACATCTATCTAAAATGACATTTATATAATTATTTCTGGCTTCCCAAGGGTCGTTGAAATATTTTTTGCCTTCTTTTTCAAAAACGGCGATCATTTCATCTCTTAAATAATCCAATGCTTCTCTTAGTGGTTTTCTCCATTTTTGGTTCCAGCCACCTAGTCCTCCTGTAGAACAACCACAGTCATCATTCCATCTGCCGACGCCATGGGCACAGCTCCATGATGATACAGGTTTTATTTCAACTTCATATTCAACAGGCTCTTTGTCTAAATAGTTGGCATAATTTGTAATGCAGAATCCTTCATCTTGAGCTCTAATTCTTAGAACGTATGATAGAGCCATATCACCAAATTTTGTATGGTGACCGTAGCTTTCTCCATCAGTTGCGATGTTCACGATTTGATTGTAATCACGGCTTCCGCATACACCATCAGATAATCTGCAAATAAAACGATTTCCGTCTTTCAATAATTCATCGAAAGCTACAGATTTTGAGATTGCACCGTCGTAGAAGAATAAATCAATATATTTTTCAGGATTTGATTTTATATAATATCTATATGGTCTTGCCGGATCAATATTTCCCCAGCTGACATCGTTCCAGTTTTTATCTCCCATTTTTCTGTATTTTTGAGCTTGATAAGGAGATAAAATTGTAAATTTAATTCCACAGTCGACTAATACTTCTAAAGTTTCATCGTCTGTTGCTGTTTCTGCCAGCCAAATTCCTTCAGGCATTCTGCCGAATCGATATTGAAAATCTTTTATACCCCAGATTGTTTGAGTGATTTTATCCATCTTGTTTGCAAGTGGCATTATTATGTGATTGTATACTTGCGCTATAGCGTTACCGTGACCGGAATTTTCATAGCTGCTTTCAACATCGGCTTTAATAATTCTTTCGTATGTATATGGAGCGTATAATTCGAGCCAAGACATTAGTGTTGGACCGAAATTGAAACTCATATAGCTGTAATTATTTACTATATCTAAGATTTGGTTTTTATAATCTACTATTTTTGAAACTGAGTTAGGGGCATAGCATTCTTCACAAATTCTTTCATTCCAATCATGAAAAGGTAAAGCACTTTCTTGTAGTTCTATAGCCTCTAACCACGGATTTTCTCTTGGTGGCTGGTAAAAGTGACCATGAACCGTCAAATACTTTTTTTGTTCTCTCATCCTCAACTCCTAATTCCAAAGATAATAATTATTTTTTATTTGTAGATTTTGCACACTGATTTATTATAGCAAATTTTTTGATCTCTATCCAAGGGTCACCTAAAGCCTCTGAAAATACCTTTCCTTCGATTTCTATAGTATCTCCTGAATTTAAATCAATATATTTTTCTGCTTCTGTTCTGTTTAAGAATAGTTTCATTTCTGATAATGGTACTGTGTGGTCTTTTACGTCGTCTCTTTTAATTAAAATGCCTATAAAATCTTGAGATGATTTCATTGCAGGTTTGTAGTCCAATCCTAGTGCAGAAAATTTATCAAATGTAGCTTTGAATTTTACATTTTTATTTACATATGCAGAAGGGTTTGCAACTATTTCTAAAGGAGCTACGGTCACAATTTGATTTGATTGAGTTTTTTCGACTGCGGGTTTTACAGGTTCAACAGTCTTATTACTAGCATTTATTGGCGCATAACCGATTATAAAAGCTGTTATTGCTGTAATTACAAAACTTATTGCCCAAAATCTTTTACTTACTTTATTTTTCATATCAAATCACTCCAATATTTTCTTATATATTAACATACATAATAGAAAATATTAATAATCCTCGTATTGCCTACTTTAATAATATTAATAGGTATAGATAGAACTTATAAAAAATCAAGAAATTTAAAAAAACAAAAAAGAGTAGACTAGTTAATGTTCATCCACTAATCAAAGATTAAATCTTTATTCGCAACCCCGAACAAGTTATGGGATGTAACTAGCCTACAAACTAATAATAAACTTGTTTTACAAAAAATTCACTAGCCGATAGTAGTGAATTTTTGTAATTATTAGTAGTATTCATTTAATACTCAAGTGTTATTTTTAGAGTTCTTTTATTGTCTTTGCAATTAAGTCGCCCATTTCTTTAGTACCTAGAAGTTTGCAATTTTCGCTATAAATATCTTTTGTTCTGTATCCCTCTTTTAGTACTTTTTGAACTGCTGAAACAATAGTATCGTGAGCGATTTCATCTTTAAAGCTGTATTTTAGCATCATAGCAGCAGAAAGAATTGTTGCTATAGGGTTTACAACATTTTGCCCTTTTAAATCAGGAGCAGACCCGTGAATAGGTTCATACATTCCAGGACCATTGTCAGAAAGTGACGCACTTGGCAATAAACCTAGTGATCCTGATAGCATAGATGCTTCATCAGATAAAATATCTCCAAAAATGTTGCCCGTTACAATAGTATCAAACTGCTTAGGAGCTCTTATTATCTGCATAGCTGCATTGTCTACATACATATGAGAAAGCTCTACTTCAGGGTATTCTTTAGAAACTTCAATAACGATCTCTCTCCACAG
>JAEZOG010000256.1 GCA_023414155.1 Cyanobacteria bacterium OH_CFB_184
TATCAGAAGAATTTTAGAAACTCGTTTAAAAATGGTTGGCTATGATGTAGTTGTAGCTGAAGATGGTGAAGAAGCCGTTGAAATTTTTAATAAAACGAACCCAGATTTGGTTGTATTAGATGTTATGATGCCAAAAATGGATGGTTATGGTGTAACACGTGAAATAAGAAGAACCTCTGATGTTCCAATTATTATTTTAACTGCACTAGGTGATGTTTCAGAAAGAATTACAGGTCTTGAATTAGGTGCGGATGACTACGTCATCAAACCTTTCAGCCCAAAAGAACTTGAAGCAAGAGTAAAATCAGTTCTTAGAAGAACAACCAGCAAAGAAACTCTAGCTCCAACAGGAAAAGTTACTAAAAATATAATTACGACAGGTAACATCAAAATAGATACTGCTAGAAGACAAGTATTTAGAAAAAATGAAAGAATCAGATTAACAGGCATGGAATTCAGCTTACTTGAACTTCTTGTCAATAACTCTGGTCAAGCATATTCAAGAAACGAAATTTTACAGCACGTATGGGCTTACCCACCAGATCACAGAATTGACACAAGAGTTGTTGATGTTCACATTTCAAGATTACGTTCTAAACTTGAAACTGACCCTGCAAATCCTGAGTTAATCCTGACAGCTCGTGGAATCGGCTATATGTTCCAAAGAATAGCATAATAAAAAAGCTATTTAATAAATATTAAAAAGACCACCTAATCAGTGGTCTTTTGTTTTGAATATTGTTTGTAGTTTGCCTTTAAGTCATTATACAAATCTTGCATTTTGTTTTCTAAATACAACCTTTGATCTTCTATGCCTTCTTTATCAATATCAGAAGGTACATAAATTGGATCACCAAAAAGCGTAACGGTTTTACAATTTAATGATGGGAATCTAAACTCATCCCAGGTATTAAATTTTAAAAATTTTGATGACTCAGAATACCATAGAACTGGTATGATAGGAACTTGAGAATGTTTTGCTATATTAATTATTCCGTCTTTTACTTTCCTTTTTGGTCCTCTTGGTCCATCAACAGTGATTGCGATAGAATCACCAGCTTCAAGCTTTTCCAGAAGCTTCATAGTAGAAGAAACTCCTTTTCTGCCTTTTGACCCTCTAACTGTATTAATACCGATGAAATTTACTGCTTGGGAAATAATTTCTCCATCATTAGAAGGGCTTATTAGAACATGTAAGCGAGACTTGTCTTTTACTGAATACAAAACACATTGGTGAGCGTGCCATAGGGCAAATATACAAGGTTTTTCCTGTGGATAGTTCACTACTTTGAATCTCACAAAATAGGTCTGAATTTTAAATAAAACCTTAACTAAATTCGCTAATATAAATATTTTTGTATGACCTTTTAGTGTTCTCATATCTTTTTTGTTTCTTCCGTAAATTGATTTGATATAAAAAAGAGACGCCACATAAGCGTCTCTTTTTGACTAATTATGTATTACAGAGTAAATTCTTTAACTTCTGTAGCAATGTTTTTAGAATCAAGTTTTACACTTGGACCCATTGTTGTTGTTAAGAAAACTGATTTTAAATAAGTTCCTTTTGCAGCAGATGGTTTAGATCTAATTACAGCATCTGCAAGAGTAACAAAGTTTCTCATAAGATCTTGATCAGAAAAATCAGCTTTTCCGATTGGAACGTGGATCATACCTTGTTTATCAGCTCTGAACTCAACTTTACCAGCTTTAGCATCTTTAACAGCTTTAGCAACATCAAGAGTAACAGTACCAGTTTTTGGGTTTGGCATTAAACCTTTAGGTCCTAAAACACGACCTAATTTACCAAGCATACCCATACAATCTGGAGTAGCGATCAATGTATCAAATTCGAACCAACCTTTTTCGATTTTTTCAACAACTTCTTCAGCACCAGCTTCTTCAGCTCCTGCTTCTTTAGCTTCGCTTGCTTTTACGCCTTTAGCAATAACGCAAACTCTAACTTCTTTACCAAGACCTGCAGGAAGTACAACTGTGCTTCTAACTTGTTGGTCAGCGTGTTTTACATCGATACCTAAACGCATATGGCATTCAACTGTTTCGTTGAATTTAGCAACTTCTTTAGAAACTGTTTTAAGCATTTTCAAAGCTTCAGCAGCGTTTGTAGGTTGAACGAAACCGTCCATTATTTCTTGAATTTTCTTTTGTTTTTTAGTTAATTTTGACATTTATATCTCCTTTCGTGGTAATAGCGGACATTGTCCTTCCACGTAATTGTAAGTAATCTAATACATTTAATTAAATTGTAAAACTAGTCTACAACAGTAACGCCCATTGCTTTGCAAGAACCTTTAATCATCTCTACTGCAGCATCCATACAAGTCGCATTTAAGTCTTCCATTTTGATTTTTGCAATTTCTTCTAATTGAGCTCTAGTGATTTGACCTACTTTTGTTTTGTTTGGAACAGCAGATCCTTTTTCGATTTTGATTGCTTTTTTGATAAGCACAGCTGCTGGAGGTGATTTTGTTACAAATGAGAATGATCTGTCTTCGTAAACATCAATAACTACAGGAATAATGTATCCTGCTTGAGCTTCTGTTTTAGCATTGAACTGCTTACAGAATTCCATTATGTTAACACCGTGTTGACCTAAAGCAGGACCAACTGGTGGAGATGGATTTGCCTTACCAGCATTGATTTGAAGTTTAATTTTTCCTACTACTTTTTTTGCCATTTTATTTCTCCTTTCGTGGTGATAGCGGACTTTGTCCTTCCACGTATTTTATATAACTAACTTACTTATTATACTTTTTGAATTTGTTTGTATTCTAGCTCGACAGGAGTTTCTCTTCCGAAGATAGAAACAGTCGCTCTAAGTTTTGATTTATCAGGATAAACTTCAGTAATATCACCGATGAAGTCAGAGAATGGACCAGAAACGATTCTGACTTTATCACCGACTTTAACATCAAGTTCAACTTTAGTAACTTGAGTTTGCGTTCTATGCAATATTTTTTTGATTTCGCTGTCTTTTGCAGGAATAGGTTTTTTGCTTGAACCAACGAATTTCGTAACGCCTGCAGTGTGTCTAACAACATACCAGCTATCGTCATCCATAATCATCTCAACTAAAACATATCCAGGGAAAATCTTTTCATCTCTATCAAGTTTTTTTCCATCTTTCATTTTAGTGATTGTTTTTTGAGGAACTTCAACTCTGAAGATTTTTTCGCCCATGTTCATATACTCGATACGTTTTTCAAGGTTAACTTTAACCTTATTTTCGTGACCAGAATAAGTATGAACAACATACCATCTTTTCTTAGGAGCTTTTATTTCTTTTTCAGCTTTGAAATTAGCTTCTTTAGCCGCAAGCATTTCGTCAACACCGACTTCTGATATTGATTCTGTTTGCATTACTTCTTTATTCTCTTTAGTCATTATATTATCCTGTCTTAATTATCTAATGATTGAAAAACTTCGTAACAACAGTTGGATCTTTTACTATATTAGCAATTAGCATAAAGAACTTGTCATATAACAAAACGATCATTGTAAAAACAAAAACTATAATAATTACATATATTGTTTC
>JAEZOG010000002.1 GCA_023414155.1 Cyanobacteria bacterium OH_CFB_184
TGTGTCTATTTCCTTTTATTTTTTGAACATCGTTTTTCAAAGAAGGACCCGCTGCGATAATTAATGCTGTTTTACCCAAGAACTTATCTTTTAAAAAGCTCAAAGGAATTGACTTATTCATATGTAAAACACTAAAAATACTATTTTTTACCCATACCTTAGATAATTTTTTTATAGTAGTAACATCAGCATTCTTAGCCTCGCAAAGTTTAACGACTTTTTCAGTCAGCAAAAGTAACTCGCTGGAAAAAACATTCAAATAAATATCTGAAAAAACCACATCAATTTTATCATTGCTTATATACTTTTGTGCCAGCCAGTTCAACAAATCTTCTTCTTCGTTTGCAAAAAATATTCGTTTATCAATTATTTGAGAAGAAAAATCGACATATTCAAACACATATCTCAAAACTTCGATATTAGGTTCATACACCGCTATTCGAGATGGAGAAGAAATGTACGCTCTTTTAAACAGATAACCGATACCCAGCCCAAAAACTACCTGAATGTCATTTGGTTTACGCTCTCCTGTTATAGAATTTTGCCAAACAGCCTTTGCCTTTTCAATAGGGTTAACCATATCATCTAATGGCACAGTGTTATATGCGATCAACAAATCTCCCGACTGCGCTTGAACAACACTTATCACTTCTGAAGCAGCTTCAAGTGAATAAGACTGCAATTTTTCTGCAAGCTTAGGATTATTTATCTTTAAAGCGTCTAAATTTTTTAAAAACATTGTTTGTATTATATTTCAAGTATTATTGTATTTCAAATTTGTAAAATGATTTTAAATAAAGAAAAAGAGGCATAGCCTCTCAAAAATGGTAAGTTTATTTTTACATATAATCTATCAGGGAGAGCTTCAAAGCTACTGACATCGTCTGCATCGAAGCCTGATAAGCATATGTCTGGTTATTTAAATCAGTAAGTGCTTTGACCAGATCCAAATCTTCTATCGCAGATTTTTGCTGAGACAATGACATCGACAAATCACTCAAATAAGATTCGGTCATATCAAGTCTTTTTGAACTATACGCACCATATTGAGTTCTAATATTATTAACAGTGTTTAATCCATCTTGTATAGGCCCGATTTGAGCGCTTATAGCAGTAACATCAGGAGGATCTTCACCAAGTGCTTTACTCAAGTCTGAAAGTGCTTTAAATAATCCCGTACCACCTGGAGCAGTAGGAACTGAGTTGTCATAATAACCAAATATATCAACTCCATTTACATTCAAAGGAACTTCTACGCCTTCCATAATCTCAATTTTTCTTTGAGAATCGGCAGCTGAGTTAGAGCCGTTATAAACAACTGAACCATCATCTGCAACAGTATAAGCAGGATAAGCTACGTTATTACCTGAAAAAATATACTGTCCGTTATATTTAGTATTTGCAAAATCAACAATTGCCTGAATAGTTTGATCAACCTCTCCTTTCAACCCTTTAAGCTGAGAGGCACTATAAGTTTCGTTCGAACCTTGAATAGCAAGTTCATTAGCTCTTTGTACAAGATCTAAAACGCTTGCTAAAGAACTATCCATCATATCCAGTTGTTCTCTTGCCGTAGCGATATTTGTTTTATATGTTTCGATACTGTTTTGTTGCTTGTTCAATACCAATAACTGAGCAGCAGCAACAGAGTTATCAGAAGGTTTGTTAATGTTTTTTTGAGTTGTCATTTTAAGCTGCAAATCAAGCATACTAGACTGGCTGTTCATAAGCTGATTAACCATTCTGTCGCTGTATCCTAAAGTCGTAGTTCTTATATTCATATCTCGCTACCTTATTATCTTCCTAAGTTCACCATTTGTTGCATAATTTCTGATGCAACAGTAAAGATTCTTGCTGATGCCTCATAAGCTCTTTGATATTTAACCAAATCCACAAGTTCTTCATCAAGGTTTACCCCGATTGCTGATTGTCTTTGCGTATCAATAGAGTCATATAAAGAGTTCTGAGCTTTTGTATTAAACTCAATAGATTCTATAGCCGAACCCATATTCGAAACCACATTTGTTAAATAAGATTCAGCTGTCATATTTCCAAGCCCTGTGAGAGTTGAATTTCTAATAGCAGAAAAAGCTCTTACGTTTTCAGCGTTTCCAACCGCTTTAGGATCCCAATCTACAACGTTAGTATCCACTCTAGCTGTTGCAACCTTCCAATAATCGTCGATGATTGCTTGATTTACTTTCATTGTCTTAGCTGTTATTGTTCCTGTTCCGGATGAATCAGAGAATAACTCCGGCACTCCGCCATCAGCTGCAAAGTCACTTAAAATAGGTTTGCCGCTTGCATCAAAAGTAATACCCATAGCAACAACACCGCTATTGCTGTATGTCTGCACTTCATTCATTGAAGCAGCAAAAGCACTTGCGAGTGAATCCAATTGACTTAGCATACTTTGGAATGTTAACTTATCAGAACTTGCACTACCCATCTCAAGACAAGCCGCAACAGAACCTGATGTGAATTTACTATTTGCATTTTCCAGAACTACTTCACCATCAGCATTTTTCAGCTGGATAGTCGTAGGATTAGCAGCCGTTCCGGCAACAACATCAAACTGACTTGCGACATTACCTTTTACTACAGTAACTCCGTTAATGCTAAGATTTACAGAATTATTATCATTCTGAACAACAGATATAGGCATATACTCAGAAATCTCATCAAGTATCTGGTCCCTTTGATCCAAAAGATCATTTGAAACAGTATTATTTTGAGTAGATCTTGTGATTACATTATTGATTTCTGCCAACTGGGTTAATTTATTATTAAGTCCTGATAAATTACCATACAACTCACTGCTAAAAATACTCTGTGGGTCCTCTGTATTACCAACAAGTGAAGATCTCTTATCAGAAAGAGAAGTTGCTAATTGGTTAAATTGAGTACACAAAATTTGAGCTTTTTGCACAAAGTTAACACGGGCAGTTGAGTCAGATGGACTTGCCTGCAATGTTTGCAGGGATGTAAAATAACTTGAAATAGAGTCGCTCAAGCCACTTCCGCTCAATTCATTAAGTGAACTTTCTATAACTGAAGCATAATTACTCAACTTAGTATAATAGCTAAGGTTTGAATTTTGATCTCTGTATGCAGTATCAAGAAACGCTTCTCTGTATCTTGAGATAGCACCAATTTGAGCACCGGCACTAAGTCTATAGGTCTGATTAGCAGCAATAATATCCATACTGCCGTTTGAAACAGCATTCACCTTTTGTTTTGAATACCCTTCAGTGTTCATATTAGATATATTCGAACTGACTACGTTGATCGCTGATTGATTCAGCGTCAAAGCTTGCTGTGCTATATTAAAACTTGTATAGATAGACATTTTCTTGCCCCTTATTATACTTCTTCACTAACCGATGAAAGCTGTAGTTTTTTTTGTCCGACAACTTTTCCCTGGTTATTATATTCATTCGTTGGAACCTTTACATTATTAAGGATTATTTGCATTGTTTTATTTGCAACTTTTATTCCAAACTTTGTCAGCTCCATATTTATCAAATCAAGCTGGGTTAGACTCTTAATCAACGAATTAACTTGATCTTTTTGTTTAGCAAATCTTTCAGCTTGTTTTGCATCATTTTTTTTCGCTTCTTCAATTAAAAACGACATATTAAAAGGTAAAGATGAGATCTTAGAAAAAATCTTATTTCTATTGATTACTAATGATCTTATGCTATCGAAATTCTCAAGGATTTCTGAATCGACAATGGTTAACTCATCGATATTTTTGGTTGTCAGAATTTCTTGTTTTTTGGAATACAAACTTTCCAGCTCTTTATACAAAGCTATCTCGTCATTAATATTCTTTTCTAATAAATTAAGATTTTCTTTCATCATTACCCTCTGGCTTACACTACCCAATCAGCCATAACACTTCTGCCGTATACTAATCCGTATTTTATATCTTCTTCTGAAAGATCAGCTTCACCTGACATTGCAGCATACTTTTTTACATCATCTAAATCAATTTTGTTTAACAGACTTTTACTGTCGTTTATATTGGTGCCCTCAGAAACTTGAGGCTCTGCCATTACAGGTTCAGCAGGCTTACTTGAAGCCGCCTTAAACGCATTAGTGGCATTTATTAATTGTATTGGACTTATTCCTGAGTTGATTCCTGCAACCATGTTCTCTTTACTCCCCTAAACCTTTTTCCATCTGTTTGTATATTTGCTCTGCGAAACCAAATGAAGTTTTTGGATTGTGAGCAATGTCCCTACCCATCTCTGTAAACATAAAAGACTTGAAATTTTTCAAGAAATTGCCTTCCTGCCCAAAGACTCCCTCTTCTTTTTCTACTGTTTTATCTAACAGTGTAATCATTTTTGTTACAAATACAGCCTCAAATTCAGACGAAACTTTCTTTAGCTGTTCTTTTTGATCACCAGACTTTTTAATCTGGTTAAAGACTTGGATTTCAGCTGAAGTTGGTTGGCTATCATAATTTACTGTATTTATAGGTAACAATTTTTTAATCCTCTTAAATTATTTGCAAATCTGCTTGTAAGCTTCCTGCTTCTTTTAAAGCCTGAAGTATTGATATTAAATCGATCGGAGTAACTCCAATTGCATTTAAAGCCCTTACAAGATCATTTAACGTGCTGTTTTCGGTAATTTTAACCAAACTGCCTGATTGTTTTACTATATCTATATTGCTATTAGCAAATCCTAATGTAGACCCGCCCGAGAATGATTGAGGCTGGGAAACTTCATTTGTAGTTGTAACAGTAACAGTTATATTACCGTGAGCAACTGCTGCAGGCATAAGCTTAACTTCACTACCGATAACTATCGTGCCAGTTCTTTCGTTTATAACA
>JAEZOG010000010.1 GCA_023414155.1 Cyanobacteria bacterium OH_CFB_184
TAGCAGTTCTTTGTCCGCTTTTTACAAGCATTTCTATTGTTTTTTCTGAAACGTGATCCGCTCTTAAAGAAGAAACCGTTAATTCAATATTTTGCCCGCCTTCTATTTTTTTTACCACGTAATCACAGATGTCATCGAATCTTGAGTGTGCTGCAATCATCGCTCCAAGCAGAGCTATTTTGTTTGTGTGTTGTAGTCCCATTTCGATTTTTTCGATTATTTTTTCATAACTGCAAAACCTAACAGGAAGGTTTAAGTATGCTGCAAGGCAAAATCCGCATTTTTTGGGGCAACCTCTTTCAACTTCTATTATAAAGGTGTTAGAAAAATAGCTCCCGTCACTTAGAATAGGTGTATAAGTGCATTCAGAGAGGTTTGCTGTTGTTTTTGTAACAGAAAAGTCTTCTCCGTTTAATTTAGTAACTTTGTTTTTCTCTGCATCAAATTTGGTCAAAGATGGCACATATACGCCTTCGATTTCTGATAATTTTTCTAAAATTTCAGATTTTGTTAAATTCTTATTGTTTTTTATTGTCTGAATGATTAGTTCACCATAATTCTCAGCATCGCCAATCATAATGAAGTCAAATATTGGAGCAAAAGGTTCTGGATTCGATGTTAAAACCGGTCCTCCTCCATATATAAGGGTATGTTCTTCATCTCTTTCTTCAGATAAAAAAGGAATATTGTATTGTTGTAATATTTTAAAAATGGATAAAAAATCTAGTTCAAATGAAAAAGAAAATCCTATTACATCAACATCTTTGGGTCTGATCGATGTATGCTTTGTGTCTGTAAAAATTCTTTCTGCAAAAACACCTTCCATCTGATCTAAATATTTATATATAGAAAGGTATCCGATTGAAGCCATTCCAAATGAATATATCCCTGGGAAAGCCAGCCATACATTAAAATCATGGTTTGAAGTGTGATTTCTCTTGTAGAGAAAAGTTTCATTCATTATAAAGTTTCATCCTTTGTTCTGTTTATGATTTTGATGTAAAATTCATCGAAAAGTGTTGCAATTAAAGCAGCGATGGCTGGTGCCAAGACAACTCCCCACACCCCTAAGAACTTAGCTGCAACAAGGAATGAGAATATAACCCATAATGGATGCAAGTCTAGGAATTTTCCAAAAACAAGAGGCCTTACAAAGTTATTTGATATCCATTGTGCAATCATATATATACCGATAGTCGGTAAAATCCATATAGGACCTTTAGCTAATGCTGCCAGTATGCCTAAAACTAAAGCGATAGTTGGACCAACGATTGGTATTATGTCTAATATCCCTGCTATCAAACCTAGCAATACTGCATAAGGTATTTTTGCTAGCCCTAAACCTATAGCTGTAAACAATGCAACAGTTGTCATTGAAAGACCTTGCGCAATAACGTATCCACCAACTTTTTCTTCTATAGTTGTCATTACCGTTAAAGCTTTTCTTCTTATTTTTGGAGGGAAAAGCCTTAAAGTGCTGTGTTTAATAGCTGATTTTTCATATATAAGGTAAAACACAATCAGTCCTACAGATAACGCAACCGTTATTGTTTCAAGGATTGCAACTGTAAAGTTTATTGATTTATTGACTAGCTCTGTTGCGATTTGTGAGGTGTTGCTTAAAATCGATTCAAAATTAATCAGTTCAATAGCTGTTTGACCCATTATTCTTGTTTTGCTTATGTAGTCAATAGCCTGATCAAATCTATGAGGTACTTCTTTTGCCAGAGCCTGTATTTCTGTGTAAGAAATAGTACAGATCGGGATTAAAAATAATATTATTAAAAGCAAAATACCTGATAATACAAGAGTTGAAGCTATTGCTCGATTCATGTGCCTGGATATTTTGTCTACAATAGGATTTAAAGAGCACGCTATTACGTACGATCCAAAAAATAAGAGAGCAATCTCTTTTATTTGAGTTACAAACCAAATCAAAAAAACAATTAATAGTGTGAAAATTATGTTTTTGATCTTAAAATTTTCCTTGAAAAACATAAGATATCTCCAGTATAAATTATTTTGTAATTATAATACAAAATTTAAAATAATAACTGGTTCATTCCTACTAATTATGTGCTTAGCTGAGATTTTTCTTTAATAGAACCACGTTTGCCTTTATAATGTGTTCTTTAACTTTTTCAGGAAGTTTCTCATCTTTTAATATATTTAGTAGATCTTCTTTTTTTCCGCATTCAAATAATGGGCTTATGCTGTTTCCTTCTCTTGAAAAGATTTCCATTTTAAGAATTCTGCCGGTTTGATTTTTTTTATCTGTAGATGGTTTTACAGAAAATTTTACTCTGTTTGCTACGCTTCTTGTATTTGGATTTAAAAATTCTTCTTCAATCGGTTTAAACAATCTTCCATATTCAGGGATTTCATATTCTGTTCTTTTTAGAAGTTTTGACAGTGATTCTTTAATTGTGTCTTCCAGTTTTATAGAAGTTTGCAAGTGAGCTTTTTTTAGTAATGGGGAGCCTTTTATTTTATAGTTATGATTAGCGGGGATGTGCATTTCTCTTTCTCCGTTTAGTTATTAATTTTTCGTTCTTGAATATTAGGGTTTGTGCTCAAGTATGTCGTTAAACTCTGAGTTAGTACTTTTTGTCTTGAAGTTTTTGGTATAGCTTTTAACCAACTTGCATCTGTGTGTAAGTTTTCAATATTATCTATGTCTAGCATTTTTATGACTTTAAGATAAATTTCCTGTAATTCAGAGTTGCTTAGAGGGTTTTCTGTTGAATTCTGGATTACTTTTGAAGGTCCTGATTTAATATAGTCTGCAATTATTGGTTTTTGTTTTGTTATTATGCCTAGCTCTTTGTTTCGATGATATTTATATAATTCATCTAAGTAATTATTGTATTCGGTATATCCATCATTAGATAGCAATTTAACATATTTTTCAAGTGGTTTGTATAGTTTTTGTAATAAATGATTACCTCCGGCAAGGTCTTTACTTTGCCTTAAATCGTATGGTATATGCTCAACGTTTGCCAGTTTTTGCACGCCTTTGCCTCTTATCTGGAATTCGCCTAAAGAGCCGTCTTTATACTTAACATTTATTTGTGCAGTAGTGTATCCTGATGGTTTGATTTTTTGGTTTGTAATTTCTCTGAAACCGAAACCTTCATAAGAGTTTATATCTACGTTGTATGTCTTTGCAGCTTCTCTTAAACTGTCGATATGATCAGCAGTAAAATATGGAATAGTATCTTTTCCGCGGTAGTTGTCAAGTTCTAAGAAAGTTATTTTTCCTGTTCTTAACCCATCGCTTAAGCTGTCAACAAGCATTGTGATATTTGCTTCATCAGGGTTATCTAAAGCAATACAAGTTCCAATTAAGTCTCCGATTTGCTGTTTTGCATCATCAAGTGATTCAATTTTTATAGGATTTTTTTCATTTGTTAATTTGTTAATAAGTTTATCTTTGATTGAAGATTCACTTTTTACCCTGAAGTTGACTTTGTCTTTTAACTCGTCTGGTAAAACATCGATTAATTCTTGAAGACAGCTTTGTTTACCGTTTTCTGGG
>JAEZOG010000025.1 GCA_023414155.1 Cyanobacteria bacterium OH_CFB_184
TCCATATACATTAATATTATAAGTCTATTATTTTTTTATTCAAATAAATTATATTTTTGTAATATTTGAAAAAGTTGAAAGTTTAGTAAATGTATTATTTTTCATAAAACTTTTTGGAGTTAACGGAGTTGTTTTTTTGTAGGGTGTTATTGTTTTTGGGGTGTTTGGATAATTTGTTGTATTTTGTTTTGCAGACTGGCTCATTTTGTTTCTAACCAATGGCGCGATAATGTTAGTAGCAGCTACTGACCCTATTACAGAAGCTATTACTCCGATTCCGCTTTTGAACTTTCTGATATTCTCAATCAATGTTTCTTGTTCATTAATTAAAGTTTTTTGGATTTGAGTTTGTTTTGTGATCTTTTTAGGAATAGGGAATACATCTTTTAAATCTCCACAGTAGTTTGGATCTATAAGTTTTACAGCCTTAATAGCATCATCTTTTATTTGTTTAGGTATTATTTTGAATTTTTCGACCTGTTTAGTCATTATTTCGCTCATACCTTTTGTTAATACAATAAATAGACCTGTATTAGCCAATCCATCTGCTTTTTCTTGTTTTAACAAGACCTTTTTTTTGTCTTCAGAAAGTGCCTTGTTGTTTTTAATTCCATTCATTTGAGCAAACATAGCAATGAGCCAGCCAGCTGCTCCTACGATTGTTAGAACGACTGTTGGCGATTGGCCTATCTCAAAGGTTTTAATCACAGATTTTTCAATAAAAGTTTTTAAAGTGTTTGTACTCATTTTTGAATTGTCTCCTTTTTGTCAGAAACTTTTTTGTAAAAGAAGTTTGTGAGTTTTTGAGTAACAGGCGCATCCCAAAGGCTATTTGTCATAAGCATTACTCCTAAGGCAGCAACAGAACCGAGTAAGTTTGAATACATTTTCTTTTGATGGCTGTCTATTATGCTATTTTTGGAATTAGAAGACTTTTTAAGAATGTCTTGAATAAAATCTTTTTTATTGTCTAATATTTTGTTTATTATAAAAATATACCCGGCTCTAACGGTAACTCCGCTTATAGTACCTGCGATTATTTTTCCTATAGATCGGCATGCCGTTAATGTCCTTGTTTCTTCATCCAATTTTTTATTGTTCAAATCGATTGTAGGTTGAAGCACAAGAGCTGTAACTCCTGTTATTAAGCGCTGTTCCGGAGTGGAAATCAAGTCCGGTGCCTTAGTTATGGCATTAACTATTTTCTCTGATCTTATTATCATCGTGTTCAACTAATGTAATCCTATATAGTAATACTTCAAAACAATATTTTTTGCTAAAAACAAATCGTATGTAACTAATAATTAATAAATTATACAAACAATTATTGATTCTTGGTATTATATGGTGAAATTAATTCTTAATTTTGCATTTGTGCAAAAGGAGAAAAGAGATGAAAGTAAGTTCGATTAATCCTGCAGCAACACGTAGAAAACCAGCTTTTGGTAAAATTTATACTGTTAATCCAAATATTTTGGGAAAATTTTACACTCCAAAGCCGATTACTGATCATTATCCTGAATTGTTAGAGGTAGAAAAAAAATATCCGGATATTGATTGTTATGTGTATAGCGATTTAGGTGCTATATACTATCATCCGACATTTATTTCGAATGACGTAAAACCTGCTAAAGTAGTTCGTCATAATTATCAACAATATTTGTTTACAAGAAATAATAATGCCATTGCAACAATGTTGTATAATATACGTACTCCTTGGCCTCCAGAAACGACTCTTGGTATCCAAGAAATAATTGAAAAAGGTTTTGAAGTTCACTCTTATGTTGATAAGAGAGTTAAAGACTTTATGAAGAAAGCTCCAACAGCTTCTCCTAAAAAAGTCACGACGCTCATCATAAAAGATATAAATTCTAAGGCTCCTTATATAAAAGAGCTTTCAAATCCATATAGCGAATATCATCGTTATAATAATAAAGCATATTCTAAAAATGAAGATGTTTCTTCAGTTATTGATTGGACAAAACTAGAAAGAACACATATGTTGGCAGACGGATACGGGAGTGTTTTTGAACCTGTTCCTCAGATTGAAGTAGGTGGCTAAAAAAAAGAAAGTAGCTCGTAAGCCGGGTTCTGTTTCTAGATAATCATCTGTCTAGGCTATAAATTACTTCATAGCTCAAGCGATCTGTCAAAAGACGGCGGGTCACCTTAATCTTTTAGTCGATCTTGCACCTGATCGGGGTTTACCGAGCCGATACCTCTCGATATCGCTGGTAGTCTTTTACACTACCGTTGCACCTGAACCTGCAAGCAGGTTGTTTACTTTTCTGTGGCACTATCCTGACGATTACTCGTACCAGACGTTATCTGGCGATCTGCCCTAAGGTGCCCGGACTTTCCTCATACAAATAAGAAACTTATTTATACGCGATTATCCGACTACTTTCTTAAGCTTATTATTACATGGTTTTTATCAAATAGAAATAAATTATTTAACAGGCGGTTTTCTAAAGTGTTGATATATATTTTGCGGAATTTGAATATTCTGCAAGGACAAGTGATATTTTTTTAGTTCTGCTATTCTTGCTTGTTCATCTAGCAGGTCTTTTTCAGGCATTTTTATACCTTGTTTGATTTCTTCAAACTTTGACATCGGTTTGTTTTTTATTAATGTGAGGATGATTTCATCAATATCATCAATGTGCAAAGAATAGGAGTTGGCGATTTCTTTTATGCTTATTCCAGCCGGAAATCTATATAACCATTGTATAGACTGAATGTCCCCTTCAGAAATTTTTGTGACTCCGTATTGATGAGGGGTGTACATTATATCTTCTTTGTTGTTACTGTGCCCTAAACCAAGAGAGTGACCTATTTCGTGGATTATTGTATGGAAAACTTCATTTTCGTCCATATACTTTGAGTGTATTACGCCATCAGAAAGTCCTATTTGAAGCTCGGCAGAATACAATCTTGCATTATTGTCAAAGTTATAATGACAATATCCCAGTGATTTTCTGTCGACTCGTTTCCATTCAAGATTGATTTGTGACTCATTTAAAATGTTAACGATCTGAAAACGAACCTTGCCACCGCTTGCATTTTCCCATAATTTGAGTGCATCAAGCACCATTTGCTGGTATTTGTAACCCTCGTTTTGAGCACGGTACCACCTAAAAGGTGCAATGTATAACTTTAGCGGAAAAGCCTGATCCGGCCATCTCACAAGTTTTGTGTCATTTAGATTGTTCTGTAGGTATGTAATCTTTTTCATGATTAATTATTTTGCTTATTTGCATCCTGTTTGATAAAACCACAAATTTCTTCAAGTCTTTTATCTTCCATAACATTGATAAGTTCTTGAATAGTATTAAATTTTTTCAAGGCAAACCCTGTTTCTGCCAATAACACACAATCGTTGCATAGTCTGTAATCGCCATATTGAATAGATCCAGCGTACATTTTGTATCCGCCGCAGCATCCGCAGTCAAAAAACTCATTTTCGCAATCAGGGTTCTCTTCAATATCATCGATTTTCATTTGATCGACAACTTCTTGCATGTGATTAATTATTTTTAATTGTTCTTCTTTGTCCATTATTTATGCCTTTTTACGTATTACATATATTTTATCATATTGTCTATTTTTCAGGTAGAGTGAAAATTCAGTTATAATATATTAATTATTTTCTTAACTTCCTTTGCTATAAATGTTTTTTAAACTATTATGTAAATATGAAATTTAATAGGCTTTCATATTTAAATACGAAAAGAGATGCTTGGGTTGAAATCAACCTGGATTACATTGAGAAGAATGTTTGCGAGTTAAAAAAGTTTATAAAAAAAGACTCAAAACTTCTTGCAGTTGTAAAAGCAGATGCATATGGTCATGGCAGTGTAATGATAACGCCTACGCTTTTAGCATCGGGTGTTGATATGTTGGGTGTGGCTTCAATCGATGAAGGTATGCAACTTAGAGAAGCTCAGATTAATGTTCCGATTTTAGTATTGGGCGCTGCTCCTATTTGGGCTTTTGATTATGCTGCAGAAAACAACATAACTCTTTCTTTGTTCTCTCAAGAACATATAGAGGCTGCAAAACTTGCTTATAAAAAAACTGGAAATAAAGTTAAAGTTCATATAAAAGTCGATACCGGCATGAATAGAATTGGTGTTAATTACAAAAATGCAGTCGAGCTTATAAAAAATGTTCAAAAATCAGACTTCATTGATTTAGAAGGTGTCTTTACTCACTTTGCTTGTGCTGAGGATTTAGAAAAAACTGTAATACAACTAAAAAATTGGAATGAAGTAATTTCTCAGATTAACACGGATGGGCTTTTGATACATTGCGCTAATACTTCGGCTTTAATTGGCTTTAAAGATATTGATTATAATGTTGCTAGAGTCGGCTTGGGTATATATGGGTTTGTTCCTGATGTTATTTCAAATGTAGAAAAACTTCCAAACCTAAACCCTGTAATGTCTTTAAAAGGTAGAATTACAAATATACACAGCACCGAAGAAGGGTCTGGAGTCAGCTACTGCCATACTTTTGTTACTGATAAAACAACTAAAATAGCTACTATTCCTATCGGATACGCTGATGGTGTTTCCAGGATGCTTTCAAATAAAATATTTGGATTGTTAAACGGAAAAAAAGTTCCACAAATCGGTAATATCACTATGGATCAAATGATGTTTGATATCACAGGTATAGATGCTAGTGAAGGCGATATTATTACTTTACTTGGAGAAGATGGAGACGAGTCTATCTCAATCAACGAATGGGCAAATATCTTAGGTACAATCAATTATGAACTAATTTGCCGTTTAAAGGTTAGATTATCAAGAGTTTACACTCGATAATCAATTGTTGGCGCCAATTAGATTTTTTGCAAAAGATATAGATTCATCATTTATTTCTCCGCTTGCAAGAAGCGCAATTGCTTTGATTTTATTCTCACCTTTAAGGTTGTGAACCTTTACTTTTGTCTGTTCTTCTTGATCTTTTGCCACATAAAAATGTGTTGAAGCTTTGGCTGCAATAATCGGTTGGTGGGTTATGACTATCACCTGATGATGATTTGCAAGGTTTGCAATGCTTTCAGCAACAGCTTGTGATGCTTTACCTGATATGCCTGTATCAATTTCGTCAAAAATTACAGTGTTCGTTTTGTCTGCTTTAGCAAAAATTGTTTTTATAGCAAGCATTACCCTTGATATTTCACCACCTGATGCGACTTTTGCTAGTGGCTTTAATGGTTCTGATACGTTTGTTGAAATTAAAAATTCAACTTTATCTATTCCGTTTTCACACAGGTCACAGTTTTGAATATCAACAGCAAATTTAACTTTTGGCAGTTCAAGTTTCTCAAGCTCGTTTGTTGTAAGAGCCGATAACTGTTGAGATAAAGCTTTTCTTGAAGTTGATATCAAGGATGCTTTTTCTGAAAGTTCTGTGTTTAGTCGTTTTATATCTGCTTCAAGTTTTATGACTTCATCTTGTGAAAATTCAATATCATTTAACTCTTTGCTTAATTCCAATAACGTTTTGTCGACGTCTTCTAAAGTATTTCCGTATTTGCGTTTTAGTTTGTGCAGAGCTTCAATTCTTTCTTGAATTAAATCGATTTTTTCTTTGTCTAATTCTTGATTTTCGGCATAGTTTCTTAGTCTTGAAGCAATATCCTTAAGCGTTTCTTGGCAATTAGCAAATTCTTCTTCTAATTCAGCAGTTGATTCATCCATTCTTGAAAGCTTTGATAAGTTTGTTTTGATTGAACCCATAGTGCTGATTATGTTTTGCTCATCTCCATATAAAGTCCAATAGCTGGAAAACGAAAATTCTTTTAATTTTTCGCAATTCAATAGGACTTCCAATTCTTTTTCTAGCTTTAAATCTTCTTCATAGTCTTCGATCTGAGCGGCTTCGATTTCTTGTATTTGAAATTTTAGAAAATCGATTTGTTGCTCTGTTGCATTAGTCTTGTTTAAAGCTATTTCGAGATTTTTCTTAGCTTGTATGTATTCGCTATATTGATTTTGATATTCAATTATGGCTTCTTTGTGTTGAATAGAACCAAAATTATCAAGCAGCTTAATATGTGTTTTAGGTTGTATGTAGTTATAGTTTTGATGTTGAGTGTGGATATCAATTATCTGCTCTCTGATTTCTTTTATAAAATCCTGAGTTACTAATACACCGTTTATTCTTGAACGAGTTGTAGACGCCAAAATTTCTCTTGAAATTATGAGTTCAGAATTTGTAATTTCTATTCCGTTGGTCTCAAGTATTTTTTTATCAAAAGCATCATCTATAATAACTGTTAATTCTAGCAACGCTTTTTCTTCACCTGTTTTAATGACTTCTTTGTTTACTTTCGAGCCCAATACAATATCTATTGCATTGATGATTATACTTTTTCCTGCTCCGGTTTCACCTGTAAAAACACTAAAACCTTTATCAAAATCAAGCGACAATTCATCTATTATAATAAAATTCTTAATTCTTAGAGATTGAATCATTCTAGCCCTTCCAAGACGTTCCCCAATGGAGTTTTTCTCTTAAAACTGAATAGAACATATTATTTTCAACGTTTAAGAGTAATAGTTTTGCTTTGTGTTTATTTTCTTCTATTACTATGGTTTCATTTGCATGAATGTTTAATATTTTTTGTCCGTCTGCCGAAATTTTTAATTTTGGGTTACTTTGGCAAGTAGTGACCTTTATTTTTTCACTTGCAGGAACTACCAGGGGTCTTGCACTCATTGTATGAGGACAAATTGGCACTATAACTATTGCGCTAAGGCTTGGAACTAATATCGGACCGCCAGCTGATAGTGTATAAGCAGTTGAACCTGTTGGGGTTGAAATAATCAGCCCGTCTGCCAAATAATCACAAACAATTTTGTCGTTTATATGTACGTATAAACGTGCAGTTCTTGAGAAACTGTCACCTTTTATGACTATGTCGTTTAATGCGTTGAGCTTGCCATTTAGGGCTGTAAGCATTAATCTTTCTTCGATTTTGAACTGTCCTTCGATTATTTTTTCGATTGCAAATTCAATATCATTAGGACTTGCTTGTGAGAGAAATCCTAATCTTCCAAGGTTTACGCCGAAAACGGGAACATCATATTCGCTGTAAAACCTTGCTGCTTTTAAAAGTGTTCCATCACCGCCAACGACAATAGCAAATGTTATACTTGAATCAAGATGATCAGTAGTCATAATTTTTGATTTAAGTTTATAGTTTAATAGGGTTTTTTGAATCTCATTTATTGTATCAAGTGATTTTTTATTATCGGCAGTATAAAT
>JAEZOG010000071.1 GCA_023414155.1 Cyanobacteria bacterium OH_CFB_184
CTCATTTTTAACTCCTTTTTATATAATAATCTCTTTAAAGGCTCTATTTTTTAAGCTCTAAAAGGACAATGTAAGAAAGACTAGGTTTTTACTAAATATCATATATTTGCAAGAGATGAAAAATAAGACTATAATATTTCCAAAGTTAGAGTGGAAATATGTTTATCAATAAATCTTACAAAAAGTTTATAAAATTTTTCAAATTATTCATAATTTCGTCTATTATTTGTTTAACAGTCGTAACTTGCGCGAACGCTGCATTTAAAGCACCAAAACCCTATAACTTTGTTAATGATTATGCAAATATTATTGGTGAGGCAAATGAGGCAAAACTAAATTCAATAATTTTAGAGTTAAAAAGCAAAACCGGTGCTGAAATTGCTGTTGTTACTTTAAACAGCCTTGAAGGATACCCGATAGAAGATGTCGCACTTGAGATAGGAAGACAATGGGGAGTCGGGGATAAGAGAAAAAATAACGGATTAGTCTTGCTCGTTGCACCAAATGAACGAAAACTCAGAATAGAAGTAGGATACGGACTAGAAGGAGCAATATCTGATTCAAGAGCAGGTAGAATAAGAGATGAATCAATGCTCCCTCAATTTAGAGCAGGTAATTATGAAGCCGGAATTATAAACTCGGTTTTGCAACTTTCTGACTTGATAGCAAGAGAATACAATATAACAATAGATAACCAAAATTTAGCTGTATCACAGCCTCAAATTGATACTTCAAATATTTTTGGAGAACTGGGCTACTTATTATTTGTACTTTTATTTTGCCTTTTACGATTCACACACAGAAGAACTTCTTCTTATACAGGCTTTGGTGGCGGCAGTTTTGGCAGAGGAAGTAGCTTTGGTGGCTTTGGTGGCGGCGGTTTTGGCGGTGGAGGAGCATCAGGAGGATGGTAATTATGATTGATAAAAATAAAATTTTAAGTGAATTCAAATCTGATTTAAAAGATTTATATAACGAAAAGCTATGCTCTATAATAATCTACGGTTCTTGTGCAGTGGATGATTGTAGCAGTGCTACTTCAGACATAAATGCAATTGTAATACTCGACCAGCTTTCTGCTTTAGACTTAAAAAAATCTCATAACATAATAAAAAAGTGGATCAAAACAAAAAACCCTCTACCGATTTTTATGGACAAAGAAGAATGGTTCAACTCAACAGATATTTATCCTATCGAATATTCAGACATTAAAGAAAGATACAAGATACTTGAAGGAGAAGATGTTGTAGCACCTCTAATCTTAAAGAATGATCATTTGAGGTTAATGTGTGAACATGAAATTAAAAATATTTTGATAAAGCTAAGACAAAATTATCTCATCAACAGCTCTAACTATTCGGCTGTGAAAGAGCTTATTTTTGCAGCAACCAAGAGCTTAATAGCAATATTAAGAGCAACTCTGAGACTTACCAACTTAGAAGTTCCAAAAATCAATGAAAATATGGTAGATTTATTATCATCAATATTAAATATCGATAAAAATGAAATTATAAAATTGTTTGAAATAAAAAATAAACAACTTGAGATTAAAAAAGATAACTATGAAAGTACAATACAATTTTTAATCGATACAACAGATAAGATATTAAAATCAGTAGACAAATTATAAAAGAAAGGGACACTATGCAAAACAGAGGACTAATCATTGGTATAAGTATCATAGTAGTTATTCTACTTATATTAGGAAGCTTCTTAGGAATGTATAACAGGCTTCAAGTTTTAGATGAAACTGTGAACTCTAACTGGGCGCAGATTGAAAACCAATTAAAAAGAAGAAATGACCTAATTCCAAACCTTGTAAACACAGTCAAAGGATATGCAGCTCATGAAAAAGGCGTATTCAGTGAAGTTGCTCAAGCAAGAGCGAAACTTGCAGGTGCAGTAGGTTCTAAAAACATAAAAGATGTAACTGCAGCTAACAATCAATTTAACAGTGCATTATCAAGACTGCTTGCTATTGCGGAAAATTATCCTCAACTTCAAGCAAATAGAAACTTCATCGCCCTTCAAGATGAACTAGCAGGGACAGAAAACCGTATAGCAGTTGCAAGAAAAGACTACAATGACTCTGTTAAAACAATAAACGCTACTATTAGAACATTCCCGAGCAATATAATAGCTTCATTCTCTGAAATAAAAGCTAGAGACTATTTTGAAGTTTCTGAAACAGAAAAAGCGACTCCGGAAGTAAAGTTCTAAACCAACTTAAATAAAACAAAAAGAGGGTCTAAAAAGCTCTCTTTTTTTATGTTTTCTTGTAAGTATGTTCAGCTATTTTATTGCATAAAATATACAAACCTGCAAAAAATATGCTGCCGTGGAGGGCAGCATTTGATAACATTTTTTTATTAATTTTTTGAGTATTGATTATATTTAAGTATGACTGTCGAACTTTTTCTATTTTGCACTTGTTCGAGTATTTGCATTTTTTTTCATTGAATACTTCTTGTAAAAAGTCTTCTCCTTTTTTGATGTATTCTTTTTGGTTTAAAAAAGAGTCAACCCCAAATACAAAAGCACCGACAGAAGCAGTACATATAGTCCTTTTAGCTTTAGAAAGACTATAAGATTGTTTTATTGTTCGGCGATCATTGTTCAATATTTTCAAAGTAAAACCTCAAAATTATTAAAACAATTATATTATTCGTTAATTATTTTGATATATTGCCCGACTGTCTATTCATAACAAACCCCTGTATATATTGATTTGTAGTCATTTTAATAAAAACAAAAATACTTAATCTTTTTTAAAAAAGATTTAAAAATCAAATATTATTTGAATTATTTTTAATTGTAATTTTCAAGATTGTACTTGTCCTATTTGATAGCATTTCGGGTTATTTATTATTTGTTCTTGTATGTTACTTTAATAATGAATTCTAATAATAATGGGGTTTTGAAGAGAAGTGTATATTGAAAAAATCAAATATATATTAAAACTAATCATAATAATATTTCTATTCTTAGCACCAACAACAAACTGTGATTGCAAAATTTTTAATGGATATGACAAAAAACAAAAAGCGACTGATCTGACTGAAAAATGCGAATTTATAAACATAAAATGGTGGGATAATTTTCAAGATCCATATCTGAAAGATTACATTTATAAAACTATCAAATGCAATCATGACTTAAAAAAAGCATCGTGGAAAACAGAAGAATACAGACAGTTTGTCAAAGAATCTTTTGGGAAAGAGCTGCCATATTTAAGGGTATCTCCTTCATATTTGGGAATAAATACTCCCAGTGTTAATGCTAATTTCGAACTGGCAAATAATGATTTTGTAACCCCTTTTGTTATGCAATATGAGCCGGACTTTTTGCTTAAAAACAGGGATAAAACTAAAAGTACAAAAAAGAATTACCAAGCTACAAGGTTTGAAGAAATGGCAACTTATATTTCTCTTGTATCTGATGTTGGTACCACCTATATAAATATTTTAAAATTTGATAAAAATATCAGCCTTTATGAAAGAATTGTTTGCATAAATAAAGAAATCTTAAAAAGAAATCAACACAGACTCAATAGAGGGGTTATAAACGTATCAGAATACAATAATTCTAAACAACAACTTGATGACTCTATAAATAATCTCAATGAAGCGCTTAAATCAAGAGAAAAGCTTTTAAACCAGCTTGCAGTAATGATTGGAGATAGCCCGGAGAATATTAATTGTTTAAAAAGAGAAAAATTTGACTGCTTTGATTATAGAGGAGTAATCCCACAAAATATCTGTTCAGATTTGATTTTTTCAAGACCTGATATCCTAGCAGCAGAATCATTGTTAGAAAAAGCTAAAATTGATTTAAGGGTCGCTAAAAAAGAATTTTTCCCTTCTTTCAATATTTTTGGATTGTATGCTTTTAACACAATCGGGCCGGGTAATTTCTTTGGATGGGAAGCTGCTACTGCTCTTTTATTAGCAGGTGCTACGCAAGATATTTTTAAAGGTGGGCAAAAACTTGCATTTTTGAGAATAAATAAAGCAAGATGGGAACAATACTTTGAAGATTACAAACAAAAAGATTTAATAGCAGTTCAAGAAGTCAACGACAGTCTTTATTTCTTTAAACAAAACTCTAAAATTGAATGCCAAACTAAAAATAAGTTAAAACTTGAACAAGACAATCATCATAGAAATAGAAACAGATACACAAGAGGCGTTATATCAGCACCAGATTTGTTAGATTCTGAAAAATCACTGATTTTAGTAAACATAGAGGTAGTAAACACTAAAACTAACAGGATTATAGATTGTATTTCTCTCTACAAAGCAGTAGGGGGCAAACTATGAAAAAAATACTGTTTAAATTTGTCATAGCTGCAAGCATTATCACGATGTTGGTTTTAATATTCAATTATATAAGAGTGCGTGACACTGATACTTCTATACTTACACTATATGGGAATATCGAAATACGTCAGGTAGATATGGGTTTTAGGGTCGAAGGAACCATTAAAGAAATGCTCTTTGAAGAAGGTGATGAAGTTAAAAAAGGTCAGTTGCTGGCATATTTAGATGATAAACCATACGCAACTAATTACAAAAAGACACTTGCAGAAATTGAAGTAAATAAAGCCTCCAGTAAAGACGCGCAGACAAAATATGAATTGCATAGACCATTGTGCCTGGAAAATACAACGTCACGTGAAAACTGCGAGGAACTACTCAATAATAAAGATCAAACTAAAGCCGCTTATGAAGCATCAATAGCAGCTGCAAAATATGCAAAAACCAATCTGGATGACAGTAAAATCTATGCTCCTTGTGATGGAATCGTTATGACAAGAGTTCAAGAACCAGGCTCTATAGCTCTTCCA
>JAEZOG010000112.1 GCA_023414155.1 Cyanobacteria bacterium OH_CFB_184
GATAAAGCTTCTTTGTTTGCAGGCAAAATTGCAGTTAATTTTGCAAGTTCTAACTGATTTTTTGAATTTGTCAGATAAAGTGCAAACTTTATTGCAGCTTCAGGATTTTTAGCTTTTTTAGGAATAACTAAGTTCATCAATGAGAAGTCATATTTCTTTGAATCACCGATAATTTGGTTAGCAACCACTGTTCTTTCAAATATTTTAGGTGAATTTTCTTTTATTATATTTAGAAAATTTGAACCAGCAGGCAAAAACACTATTTGTCCTGCCATATATTTTTCTAATGCTTCTCTATGGGTTTGAGTTATTGATTCTTTTGGGATCAAATCATGCTTATATAAATATTGATACTGATTAAATATAGTTATACTTTTTTTTGAATTTATAGCTTCTGGAGAATTTATATTATATTTATTTAATATTTTCAAAAAGGTATCATTTTCAGTCAGAGTAGGCATAGTGATATAAGCACCGGTGTTATTTTTCACCTGGCTAGCTGTAATAAATAGTTCATCATATGTTTTGGGTACAAATGATAATTTTGACTTATTGAACAAATCCTGGTTATAAAAGGTCAAAGCCGAAGTTATATAGAAAGGGAACCCAAAATATTCATTATTATATTTAAGAACTCCAATAACAGATGGAGCATAACTGTTTAATAACTCAGGTTTTATTGTATATAGTGCATGTCTTTGAGCAAGCAAAACTGAAAAATCAGGAGTTAAATTAACAAGATCAGGAGGAGTGTTGCTTAAAATTGAAGCTAGAGTCCTTTTTTCGCCTTCTGAATACGGCACATCTACCCAAACAATCTTGATATCTGGATTTTCTAATTCAAATTCTGTAATTATATTATTTATATAATCAGAAAATGTTCCCATCTGAAGAGTCCAGAAAACAACTTTTGTTTTTTTAGGACCATTATCAACCTTTTTAGTAAAATAAAAAACACAACCACAGAACAGAAATAATATTAATATAATATATAGGATTTTTTTCATTAACTCTCCCCAATTATTAATGATAAAATATATTATATATAATAATAATAGATTTGCATAAATTATGAACTTATTTGACACATTGAAAGATTCAAACAAACAAGTACCTCTGGCAGAAATTCTAAGACCAAAGACATTAGAAGAATACTTCGGCCAACAAAATATAATCGCAAACAATTCTGCACTCAGAAACTTGTTGGATTCAAAAAGGCTTTTCTCCGTTATATTTTGGGGACCTCCAGGTTGCGGCAAAACAACGTTGGCAAGGTTAATAGCAACTCACACAGACAGCCATTTCATTGAGCTAAGCGCTGTATCATCAGGGTTAAAAGATATTAAAGAATGTGTCGAAATAGCAAAAGAAAAATTAATCTACGGACAAAAAACAATATTATTTATAGATGAAATCCACAGATACAATAAAACACAGCAAGATGCTCTACTTCCAAATTTAGAAAATGGAACTATATATTTAATGGGTTCAACAACAGAAAATCCATCTTTTCAAGTTGTTCCCGCTTTAATTTCAAGAGTTCAAATACTCAGACTTTCAAATCTGGATGATGCAAGTATGAGAACTATTATAACAAAAGGATTTGAATACCTTTCTAAAACATATACAGAAATCAAAGTTGAAGAAAATATAATAGAATATATAATTAATTATTCAAGAGGAGATGCAAGGTCTGCATTAAATTTAATTGAAAACGCATATTTTGCTTCAGAATTAAAAAATAACACTCGAAATCTTCAAATTAAAACATTAGAAGAATTAGCACAGACCTCCTCAATCAAGTATTCTCAACAAGAACACTACGACATAGCTTCTGCTTTTCAAAAAAGTCTTAGAGGTTCTGATCCAGATGCTGCTATATACTGGCTTGCAAAAATGATAGTTTCAGGTGAAGACCCAAGATTTATAACAAGAAGATTAATAGTTTGTGCGTCAGAAGATGTATCTAACGCTGATCCTAATGCTCTAAACATAGCTCTTAATGCTCATAGAGCAGTTGAATTATTAGGAATGCCAGAAGCAAGAATACCACTTGCTCAAGCTGTTGAATACGTTGCTAGAGCTCCAAAATCTAATAAATCATATATGGCTTTAGATAAAGCAATCAGTGATATTCAAAGCGGTAAAAATTATCCTCCACCAATGCATTTAAGAGATGCTCATTATAAAGATGCATCTAAATACGGATTTGGAATCGGCTATGTATATACTCACAACAATCCAAATGTTAAACAGCAATTTATGCCTGATGAGCTTGTAGATACCAAATATTTCACTGACTAAAGATATTTTTTAAACCTTAGTTTTGTTAACAAATGTAAAGCAAAGTATATACAAAAAAGCACTTTTTATATACTTTTTGTTTTTTATTATATACAAGAACAAAACAAAAGAGGTTGATATGGCATTAGTTCCAAATAGCGCAAGATTATTAGTCCTAACAGCAAGAAAATCAGATTTAGAATATAGAATAACAATGTTAGCTGGACAACAACAAAGATTAGCTACTGAAAACGCAGAAATTCTAAACGAAAAAAGCATAGCTGTTCAACAATATGTAAATCAACTTTCAGGTTCAAACCAAGATGCAGCTTCAGCAGTAACATTGGCTTCATCATTAGAACTAGGTGACTTTGAAGTTCAATTAGCAGAAATAGCAAACGCACAAAACAGATTAGATATGGAACAAAAGAAACTAGAAACAAACTACGCAGCAGTAAATACAGAACAAGATAGCGTACAAAAATTAGTAGACAACTCAATCAAAAACGAAATGGCATACTTCCAAAACTAATAAATAAACACTTTTAAGAGAGATTAGATTAAATTAAAGAAATGAGAGAACATAATGAGAGAACAAAACTTTTTTAAATATTCACTTCAAGCAGTTGCAGTTTATGAAGAAACCGCAGAAAAACTATCAGCAGAAGAATCAATGCCATACCAAAAAGTTTACAACAGCTTGAACAAAATGTTAGAAGAATGCTACTTTGTTGGAGCTAGCAAATTCGGTCACAACTTCATCGCATAAACATTTCAAAACAAAAAGAAGCACCCATTATAGGTGCTTCTTTTAATATCTAAACAATTTAGTTTAATTGTACATACTTAGCGTTATAAATACCGTCAATTAGTTTTATTTTATCTAAAACTTCTTTTGCAACCGGGCTTTCAGTATTTATAATCATAATTGACTCATTATCTTTATTGCTGGCTTTTTGAGCCACATGCATTCTATTGATATTAATGTTGTATTCACCTATTACAGCTGCAACTCTTGCAATCATAGAAGGCTTGTTCTCGTGAGGAAGAACTAACATATGTTTTTCTGGTTCTATACTTAGTTTATAATCGTTTATCGCAACTATTCTAGGCATATTTTCAGCGATTAAAGCACCTGTTACAGTATTTTCTTCTTTGTCAGTAATTAATTTGATAGAAATAGAACCTATATAAGTACAATCTTTTTGAGATTTTGAAGTGATTATATTGATTCCTCTTTTCTTAGCAATGATAGGAGCGTTAACGTAATTAACACCTTCCATTGATTTAGAGAAAATACCTTTCATAACAGCGATTTCTAATGGAGAAACATTTAGTTCTGAAAGATTACCATTAACAATTATTTGGATTGATTTCATATTGCCTGAAGAAATTTGAGCGACTAATTCACCTAAATTTTCTGCAATTTGCATATAATCTTTAACAGGCTCAAGGACTTCAGGTTTCAAAGAAGGAATATTAACAGCAGCTTTTGCAGATCCGCCAGTTAATACTTCTTTAATTTGTTCTGCAACGTCAATAGCAACATTGAATTGAGCTTCGTTTGTACTTGCACCTAAGTGCGGAGTCAATAATACATTGCCTGTACAAGAAATAAGAGGGCTGTTTTGAATATTCGGCTCATCTTCAAATACATCAATTGCAGCTGCTGCGACTTGTCCTGACTCAATTGCTTCTTTTAAAGCCTGTTCATCAATAATTCCGCCTCTAGCGCAATTAACAATCCTTACGCCTTTTTTCATTCTGTTTAATGTATTTTTATTTATTAAATATGCAGTTTCTCTTGTTTTTGGAGCGTGGATAGAAATATAATCACATTGTCCCCAAAAATCATCTAAACTTTTAACATATTTAGCACCGATTTTTTCTACGAATTCTTCTGTAGTATAAGGATCACAAACTATAACTTTCATTCCTAAAGCAATAGCTACTTGAGCCACGTGAGAACCTATTTTACCAAGCCCTATGATACCAAGAGTTTTTCCAAAAACTTCAACTCCTGTAAACTTTGCACGTTCCCATTTGCCTTCTTTTGTTGAAGCCGCAGCCACTGGAATATTTCTTGACATAGCAAGCATCAAAGCAACCGTATGTTCTGCTGCTGCATTCGTATTCCCATCAGGTGAATTTACAACAATAACACCTTTTTGAGTCGCTGCTTCTATATCAACGTTATCAACTCCAACTCCGGCTCTACCAACAATTTTTAAATTATCTGCAGAATCCAGAATTTTTTTAGTAACTTTAGTTTGGCTTCTAATCATTAAAGCATCATATTCTTTAATTTTTTC